>NZ_JAEVHN010000309.1:0-7066 GCF_016803375.1 Micromonospora sp. 4G55 | reverse complement strand
CGTCGCGGCCGAGCCCCCGGATGGCGCTGCGCACGCCGGGCAGCAGCTTCTGCATCGGCAGCCGCTCGCCGATCAGGCCGGTGGAGCAGACCGCGACCTCGCCGGCGCGAGCATCAGCCGGGGGCTGACCGAGGTCAGCGCGGCGGCGGTGTGCTCGGCGGTGGCGTGGGTGTCCTGGAAGCCGGCCGGGCCGGTGCAGGCGTTGGCGCCGCCGGAGTTGAGCACCACGGCGCGGACCACGCCGCCCCGGACGACCTGCTGGGTCCAGAGCACCGGCGCGGCCTTGACCCGGTTGGCGGTGAAGACACCGGCGATCCCGGCGTCGGGGCCGTCGTTGACGACGAGGGCGAGGTCGGCGGCGCCGCTGGTCTTGAGGCCGGCGGCGACCCCCGCTGCCCGGAATCCCCGGGGGGTGGTGACGGTCATGGCGCGACTCCGAAGACGGGGAGGCCGGTGGTCTCGGGCAGGCCGAGCATGAGGTTGGCGCACTGCACGGCCTGGCCGGCGGCGCCCTTGCCGAGGTTGTCGATCGCGCTGACCACGATCACCCGGCCGGAGTCGACGTCGACGCCCGCCTGCAGGTGGCAGGAGTTCGAGCCGGCCGTGGCGGCGGTGTGCGGCCAGGCGCCCTCGGGCAGGACGTGCACGAACGGCGCGTCCGCGTACGCGGCGGCCAGCACGTCGCGCGGGTCGGCGTCGCCGGTCGGCACCGCGGTGACGGTGGCGAGGATGCCGCGCGGCATGGGCGCGAGCACCGGGGTGAAGGAGAGGCTGGCCGGCGCCCCGATGCTCGACGAGCTGGCCCGGCGGCTGGCCCTCGGCGTGGCCAGCACCTGCGTGGTGCTGGACCCGCCGCTGGTGGTGCTCGCCGGCGAGGTCGGGCAGGCCGGCGGGGCGGCGCTGGCCGACCGGGTGCAGCAGGAGGTCGCCGCGATCACGCTGGTCCGGCCCCGGGTGGTGCCGACCGGGCTGACCGAGGAGCCGATCCTGCGCGGCGCGCTGCGCACGGCGCTGGACGCCGTCCGGGACGAGGTCTTCGGCTCGACGGTCGGCTGACGCCCGTCGCCGTACGCCACCCGTCATGTGAAGGAATTCTTCACCACCGGCCCGGCTCGGCAAGATCCTGCCGAGGCCGGGCCGGTGGCGGCCGACTGCTGCCGGGCGCCCCGGCCCGACGACCGGTCAGATCAGGTCGCGTCGGCGGAAGACCGCGAACGCGGCGGCGGTCACCGCGCCGGCGAGGGCCAGCAGCACCAGCAGCGCCGGGGCCCAGGTGATCGTGTACGTGCCGTCGCAGAAGCCGAAACCCGTCGAGTTCCGGCAGACGTGGTCGTCGTAGAGCTCCATCCGGCCGGTGAGCCAGGCCCCGATGTAGGTGGAGAGCATCAGCTGGTCCGGGCGGGCCACGTCGAGGATCTCGAACACCAGCCGCGCGCCCAGCTCCCAGACCACCGCGTACGCGGCCACCGCGCCGAGCGCCGCCGAGGTGTGCCGGCCCAGCGTGGCGATGCCGAAGCCCAGCGCGGTGGCGAGCAGCACCAGCACCAGGCCGCGCCCGTAGCGGCCGCCCAGGTCCTGCCAGAACGCCCCGTCCAGCCGGCCCGGCAGCCCGGCCGTCTGCGCGATCGTCCAGAACGTGCCGAGGTAGACCACCGTCGCCACCACCGACAGCAGCGTCACCACCCCGAGCAGCGTGCCCAGCTTCGCGCCGAGCACGGTGAGCCGGCGTGGCCGCCACAGCAGCAGGTTCACCACCCCGCCGGAGTTCAGGTCGGCGCCGATGTAGGAGGCCCCGACCAGGAAACCGAACAGCACCAGGAAGGCGATCAGGAAGTACAGCAGCGGACCCGCCTGCTGGCCAAAGACGAAGACGCCGCTGAGGAAGTCGGCGACCACCGGCAGTTGGTCCCGCAGCACCGGGTCCACCTCGCTGCAGTCCGCCGGCAGGTACCTGTTCTCGTCGACCGGCACCTCGCCCGCCTTGACCTTCAGGCAGTACTCATGGTCGGCCTCCATGCCGCGGATCACCTGGGCGAGCTGCGCCTCCGCCGCGGCGACCTCGCTCGCCGACGGTTGGTGCGACCCGACCAGGGTGGTGGCCGTGGTGATGGCGAAGGCCAGGGCCAGCAGCACCACCATCAGCTGGACGAAGCGGCGGGCGGCGAGCCGCTCCACCTCGGCACGGACGAGGTTCACGCCTGCACCCCCCGGCCGGCGGTCACGTCGAGGTCGATCATGGGTGCGTCAGGTCCCTCCCCGGGCAGGGCGGCCTCGCCCACCTGCCGCGGCAGTGTCGGATGTGGTGCGGTGCCGGTCAGTTCCAGGAAGACGCTCTCCAGGTCGGGGCGGATCGGGGTCAGCTCGCGTACCCACAGCCCCTGCTCGCCCAGCGTGCGGGCGATCAGCTCGGGATCCTCCGCGCCGGCGACCACCAGCAGCCCGTCGTGGTCGGTGACCGACAGGCCGGCCGCCCCCAGCAGGTCGGCGGCCCGGCCTGGCTCCGCCACCCGGACCCGCCACTCGTGCTGGTCGTAGCCGGCCAGCACCTCCTCGACCCGACCCGCCGCCACCCGGCGACCCCTGGAGATGATCGTGACGTGGTCGCAGATCAGCTGGATCTCGGCCAGGATGTGGCTGGAGACCAGTACCGTCACCCCCGCGTCGGCCAGCGACCGCATCAGGTCCCGCATCTCGCGGATGCCCGCCGGGTCCAGCCCGTTCGCCGGCTCGTCCAGGATCAGCAGCTCGGGATCCTTGAGCAGGGCGGAGGCCACGGCCAGCCGCTGCCGCATGCCCAGCGAGTAGCCCTTCACCCGGTCGTGGCCCCGGTCGCGCAGCCCGACCTGGTCCAGCACCTCGTCGACCCGGCCGGTCGGCACCCCGCCGGCCAGCGCCAGCAGCCGCAGCGTGCGGTGACCGGTGAAGTTGCCGAAGAACTGCGGGCTCTCCACGATCGCGCCGACCCGGCCGGCCACCCGGGCCAGCTGTTCCGGCGCGGGGGCGCCGAGCACACTCATCCGGCCGCCGTCGGCGCTCACCAGGCCCAGCAGGGCACGCAGGGTGGTGGTCTTGCCGGAGCCGTTCGGGCCGAGGAAGCCGTGCACCTGCCCGGCCTCCACCAGCATGTCGAAGCCGTCGACCGCGACCCGCCGCCCCTGCCGCACGGTGTGGAACGTCTTGCGCAGCCCCTCGATCTCGATGACCGCGCTCATCGGCGCCGCTCCTGACCTCGATCGGGCATGGCACGTCCTCCGGCTGTGGTGACCAACGACACGGCGCCTCACCCTATGGCCGGAGGCCTCGCCCGTGGGGGGCACCGCGCGGGCTGCGTGGTTGGATGGAGCGGTGACTGGTGACCTGATCCCCGGCGCCGCCGGCGCCCCCCGCCGCCCCCGCACCCGTGGACGCGGATCTGGTGGTCAGCCTCGACGGTGTCGGCGTCAAGCGCTCCGGCACCGCGCTGCTGCACGACGTGGACTGGCGGGTCGAACTCGACGAGCGGTGGGTCGTCCTCGGCCCCAACGGCGCGGGAAAGACCACCCTGCTCAACCTGGCCGCCGGCCGGCTGCACCCGACCAGCGGCACCGCGCACGTGCTCGGCGAGCGGATCGGCCGCACCGACGTCAACGAGCTGCGGATGCGGATCGGCCTCTCCACCGCCGCGCTGGCCGAGCGGGTACCCGCCGAGGAGCGGGTCAGCGACGTGGTCGTCACCGCCGCCTGGTCGGTGGTCGGCCGGTGGCGGGAGAGCTACGACCGCACCGACGAGTCCCGGGCCCGCGTGCTGCTCGGGCAGCTGGGCGTCGGGCATCTCGCGGAGCGGGCGTACGGGACGCTGTCCGAGGGCGAGCGCAAGCGGGTGCAGATCGCCCGGGCCCTGATGACCGACCCCGAGCTGCTGCTCCTCGACGAGCCGGCCGCCGGGCTCGACCTGGGCGGGCGCGAGGACCTGGTGGCCCGGCTGGCCGAGCTGGCGTACGACCCGGACGCCCCCGCCCTCGTCCTGGTCACCCACCACGTCGAGGAGATCCCGCCGGGCTTCACCCACGCGCTGCTGCTGCGCGAGGGCGGGGTGGTCGCCCAGGGGCTGCTCGCCGAGACGCTCAGCGGCGACAACCTCTCCAAGACCTTCGGCCTGCCGCTGGTGGTCGAGCGGCGCGGCGAGCGGTACACCGCCCGAGCCGCCTGAGCCGGGCACCCGGCTCCCGGCCCGACGGCTGGTCCTAGACTCGCCGCAACGTGCAGGTCGGCAGGAGGTCGTGGTGCGGCAGACCCGGGTCGTCGTGGTGGGCAGCGCGAACATGGACCTCGTCGGCACCGGCCCGGCGCTGCCCCGGCCCGGGGAGACCGTGCTCGGCAGCGACTTCGTGACGGTGCCCGGCGGCAAGGGCGCCAACCAGGCGATCGCCGCGGTCCGGGCCGGCGCGTCCTGCGCCTTCCTCGGCGCGATCGGCTCCGACGCCTTCGGCGTCACCCTGCGCGCCCGGATCACCGCCGCCGGGGTGGACACCGGCCAGCTGCGGGTGGTCTACGGCGCGTCCGGGGTGGCGCTGGTCATGGTCAACGCCGTCGGGGAGAACGCCATCCTGGTGACCCCCGGCGCCAACACCGCCTTCACCGGCCTCACCGACGGCGAGCTGGACGCCGTACGCGAGGCGGACGTGCTGGTCGCGCAGCTGGAGATCCCGGTCGAGACGGTGACCGCGGCGGCGCTGGCGGCCCGGCAGGCCGGCACCCGGGTCATCCTCAACGCGGCGCCGGCCCGGCAGGTGCCGGCCGAGCTGCTGGCCGCGGTGGACCTGCTCGTGGTCAACGAACCGGAGGCGCAGGCGCTCACCGGCCGGGGTCGGGACGAGCCGCGAGCGCTACTGGAACTGGTGCCCCGCGCGGTGCTGACCCTCGGCGGCGAGGGCGCCTGGTACGGCGACCGGGACGGCGCGGACGTGCACGTGCCGGCGGTCGAGGTGGACGTCGTCGACACCACCGCCGCGGGCGACGCGTTCACCGCCGCGCTGGCGGTGGCCTGGGGCGAGGGCCGGGAGGTGCTGGACGCGGTGCGCTGGGCCGCGGCGGCCGGCGCGGCCTGCGTACGCCGGCTCGGCGCCTCGGTGGCGCTGCCCCGGCGGGACGAGATCGACGCGCTCTACGCCCCGCCGGCCGGCTGACGCCACCCACCCCGCGTCCCCGGCCGACCCGGAACGCCAGGTCACGCCCGCCCGCCAGGTCGGGCGTGCCCGCCAGGTCAGGCGGCGTCGCGGGGGAAGGCCCGGCGGTACGCCGACGGCGAGGTCCGCATCGCCCGGCCGAAGTGGTGCCGGTAGGTGACCGCGCTGTCGAACCCGACCGACCGGGCCACCTCGGCGACCGACAGCCCGGTCGACTCCAGCAGCACCAGACTGGCCCGCACCCGCTGGTCGATCAGCCAGCGGATCGGACTGGTCCCGGCGGCCCGGGCAAACTGCCGCAGGTAGGTGCGGGAGGACATGTGCGCCTGCCGGGCCAGCCGCTGCACCGTCAGCGGCTCGGCGAGGTGGGCCAGCGCCCAGTCCATGCTGCGGGCGATCCGGTCGTCGCCCGGGTCGGCCGGCACCGGCGCCTCGATGAACTGCGCCTGCCCGCCGTCGCGGTGCGGCGGGATCACCAGCCGCCGGGCCACCGCGTTGGCGATCGCCGCGCCGAAGTCCCGGCGGACGACGTGCACGCAGAGGTCCAGGCCGGCGGCGCTGCCCGCGCTGGTCAACACGTCGCCGTCGTCCAGATAGAGCACGTCCGGGTCGACCTCGACCCGGGGATACCGCCGGGCCAACAGGTCGGCGTACCGCCAGTGCGTGGTGGCCCGCCGGCCGTCCAGCAGGCCGGCGCCGGCGAGCGCGAACGCGCCGGAGCAGATCGACATGATCCGCGCGCCGGCCCGGTGCGCCCGGCGCAACGCGGTGACCAGCTCCGGTGACGGCTCGGCGGTCACGTCGGGCACGCCGGGGACGATCACCGTCCCGGCCCGGGCCAGCACGCCGAGGCCGTACGGGGTGTGCAGCGCGGCGCCGCCGACCACCGGTACCGGGCCCGGGCGCTCCGCGCAGACGGTCAGCGCGTACCAGTCGACGTCGAACTCGGGGCGGGGCAGCCCGAACACCTCGGTGACGATGCCGGTCTCGAAGACCGACATCCCCGGGTACGCCAGCACGGCCACCGTACGGATCATGGCGGGATGTTAGCGGAGGACGTCGTTCCCGCCACTCCCGCCGGTGGCGGTGGCCGGCCGAGGATTGGAGGCATGTCGTACACGCTCTCGGTGCCGCCGGCCGACCCGGCCGTCGCCGCCGCCCACTTCCTCGCCCGGCTGACCTTCGAAACCGACGTCAGCGACGTGCACGCCGACCTGACCGCCCGGGTGCCCGGCCTGGTGGTGGTCGACTCGCGAGGGCCGGACGCCTGGCACCAAGGGCACCTGCCCGGCGCGGTGCACCTGCCGACGGCCGAGATCGCCACTCGCGCCGGCGAGCTGGTGCCGGCCGGCACGGCGGTGGTCACCTACTGCTGGGGGCCGGGTTGCAACGGCGCCACCCGCGCGGCGCTGGAGTTCGCCCGCCTCGGCTACCGGGTCAAGGAGATGCTGGGCGGCTACGAGTACTGGGTGCGGGAGGGGCTGCCGGTGCGTACCCCGACCGGCGAGACCCGCCGGCCGGTCGACGACCTGACCGCCCCGCGCGCCACCGCCCGCTGCGACTGCTGACCGGCCCCCGGCCTCGGCGCCGGCCCCCGGCCGGTCAGTCGGTCGGGTCGTCGGTGAGGCGCTCGCCCCGGCGGCGCAGCATGCCGAGGCCGGGGATGCCGGCGACGGCGAGCTTGAGGTCGCGGGTGACGTCGAGCAGGTCGTGCAGGTCCGGGCCGACCCGGTCCAGGGTGGCCAGGATCGGCAGGATGTCGGCGGTCAGGTGCTCCTTGAGCTTGGGCAGCTCGTCCACCAGCCGGATCGCCGCGGTCACCTCCTCGTGGCTGAGCTGCTCCATGAAGCGGGTCGCCATCGGCGCGCCCCGGCGCAGCGCCGGCTCGTACGCCGCCATCA
>NZ_JAEVHN010000308.1:0-7083 GCF_016803375.1 Micromonospora sp. 4G55 | reverse complement strand
CAGCGGCCTCGGCGCGGGCCGGTCCGGCCCCACCGGTCACCGTGACCGCCATGACCGCCGCCACGGCCGCCGCCCCGACGATTCGCCGGCGCGCCGGTCGGCCCGGCCGTCCTGTGTTGATTCGAGACATCGCGTGATCCGTTCTCCCGAGGGCCCGACGACCGTCATCGACGCCGCGGGCAGTCCCCGTCGTGCCGCGGTGGATGTCAGAAGCGAGGCGAGTTGGTTGCGGCGATGTTATTTCTGCGACCTGTCAATATTCAAGCAGGTGTTTGTGCAGTAATTGCAGAGCGGGCGTGTCCGCCTCCGGGCGGCCCGGACAGCGTGGCGTCCTCGGCCGGGACGGGCGCGGCGTCGGCGACCCGCCTGGTCCGCCTGGTCCGCCGGGCGTCCGCGGAAGAAGCTGCCCTGTCGTCGACCGTTGACGTGACACGTCAACGTGCAGTTCATTTCTTGCAGAGTCGGTGACGTATCATCGCGGCGTGACGAAGCGACTGACCGAGGTGGCGAAGAAGGCCGGCGTCAGCGAGGCCACTGTCAGCCGGGTGCTCAACGGTCGTGGCGGCGTCTCCGAGTCGACCCGTACCGCCGTGCTCACCGCGCTGGACGTGCTGGGCTACGAGCGGCCGACCAAGCTGCGGGGGGAGCGGGCCCGCCTGGTCGGGCTGGTGCTCCCGGAGTTGCAGAACCCGATCTTCCCGGCGCTCGCCGAGGTGGTGACCGGGTCACTCGCCCAACGGGGCTACACCCCCGCGCTCTGCGCCCGGACGATCGGCGGTGTGTCCGAAGCGGACTACGTCGAGATGCTGCTCGACCACCAGGTCTCCGGCGTCATCTTCGCCGGTGGCTCGTACGCGCTGGCCGACGCCTCGCACGAGCACTACCGCCGGCTGACCGACCGTGGGCTGCCGGTGGTGCTGGTCAACGCCGGCGTCGACGCGCTGGACTTCCCCCGGGTATCCACCGACGACGCGGTCGCGGTCGAGCAGGCGTACGGGCACCTGCGCTCGCTCGGGCACGAGCGGATCGGCCTGGTGCTCGGCCCGGAGGGGCACGTGCCGTCCCGGCGCAAGCTGGACGCGATGGTCCAGGCCGCGAACTGGGCCGACGACCGGGAGTGCGTCGAGCGCTCCAGCTTCTCCATGGAGGGGGCGCGGGTCGCCGCGACCAAGCTGGTCGAGCGGGGCGTGACCGGCGTCATCTGCGCCAGCGACGTGCTGGCCCTGGGCACCATCCGGGCCGCCCGGCGGCTGGGTCGCGCGGTGCCGACCGACGTGTCGGTGGTGGGCTTCGACGACTCCGCGTTCATGACTTGCACCGACCCGCCGCTGACCACCGTGCGGCAGCCGATCGAGACGATGGGGCAGGCCGCGGTGGACCTGCTGGTCACCCAGATCGAGGGGGCCGGCGTGCTGCACGACGAGCTGCTGTTCGAGCCCGAACTGGT
This sequence comes from Micromonospora sp. 4G55, assembly GCF_016803375.1. NCBI lineage: Bacteria > Bacillati > Actinomycetota > Actinomycetes > Micromonosporales > Micromonosporaceae > Micromonospora > Micromonospora sp. 4G55. Next base: position 5,636 of record NZ_JAEVHN010000308.1, on the reverse strand, counting down.
GGTACGCGGCTCCACCGCGCCCGTCCCCGGCCGCTGACCCGCCGCCCCGGTCGTCGGTCGACCGCTGGCCGCCGCTGACTCTCCCGGCGGCCACTGACCGACGATCCGGCCACGAACCGCCGCCCTGGCCGCCGAACGACGCTCCACGGCCGTCGACCGCTGCTCGCGGTCGGCGGCCACTTCGTCGTTGCCGTCGGTCGGCGCCGAGCAGCACCCGGCCCGATCCAGCCGGTCCACACTGCTCAGCCCCGCGCTGACCAGGTTGGACGCCGCTTGGACCACCGGAGGGCCCCGGCGCGGGCGGCGGACCGAGTACGAGCACCAAAGCTAGCGAACACCCCACAACCCGGGCGCCACCCGAGGATCTGTCAACATCTGCCACTCTTACGTCGCGTCCTTTCAGCACACGATCGAAACCTTGCTGAAATGAGTCGCCCTCGCTACAGTGACTCCACTCACAGCTGGCCCCGACGCAGCTACCGGGGGTCAGGTCATCCGATCGATGTAGATAACTGGCAGGGCGGCGCCGCGGTGCGATCACCGCAGGTCGGCGACGTCCTGAAGACACCCGTTCCCGAAGGGATGGACAGATGTCCGTACCGCAGTACCGGAAGGCTGCGGCGTTGGCGCTCGTGGCCGGCCTGGGGCTCAGCCTCACGGCGTGCTCCACGAAGAGCGACGACACGACGAGCGATGCCGGTGGCAAGGTCACCATCACCGTCGACTGCCAGCCGGTCGGCTCCCAGAAAGAGCTGCTGAAGAACTGGAACGACGACGTCGTCGAGTTCCAGCGGCAGAACCCGAACATCGTCATCAAGAGCGTCAGCGTCGGCGAGCAGTGCAACAACCCGCCGGACTTCACCGCCCGCCTCGCCGGCGGCACCGTGACCGACGTGTTCTACGGGTACATGACCGATCTCCAGCAGGTGCTCGACTCCGGTCAGGCGATGGACATCACCCAGTACGCCAGCAAGGACACCGTTCCGACCTGGGACAGCGTCGACCCGGCGCTCAAGGAGGTCTTCACCGACGGCGGCAAGCTCTACGCCGTCCCGGTGAAGAACTACTCGATGGGCCTGGTCTACAACAAGGTGCTGTTCCAGCAGGCGGGGCTCGACGTCAACAACCCGCCCAAGACCTGGGGCGAGGTCCGCGACGCCGCCAAGAAGATCTCCGCGCTGGGCAACGGCATCGCCGGGTACGCGGAGTACAGCGCCGGCAACACCGGCGGCTGGCACTTCACCTCCCTGCTCTACTCCCACGGCGGCCAGGTGCTGACCTCGGACGGCAAGAAGGCCGACTTCAACAACGCGATGGGCAAGCAGGTTCTGCAGAACCTCAAGGACATGCGGTACGGCGACAACAGCATGGGTGCCCGCCAACTGCTCCAGTGGGGCGACCTGCTGACCAACGCCGGCGCCGGCAAGGTCGGGATGTTCATCGGCGCGCCGGACGCCACCCAGGCGATCGTCAGCCAGTTCCAGGGCAAGTTCCAGGACTGGGCGATGGGCCCGCTGCCCGGTCAGGACGGCCCGGCGAAGGCGACGCTCGGCGGCGGCGAGGGCTACTTCTTCAAGAAGGGCCTCTCTCCGGAGCAGGTGAAGGCCGGTCTGAAGTGGATCGCGTACCAGAAGCTGACGCCGGGCAAGGGCCAGTTCGACTACGTCCGGGCCAAGCCGCAGAACTACCCGGTGGGCCTGCCCCAGCCGCTGCTGTTCGCCAACGGCAGCGAGGCGCAGAAGCAGGAGCTGGAGCTGCGCAAGGCGAACGCGAACGTCGACACCGCGAACTTCGCGATCTTCGAGGCGAACCCGGTGCCGATCAAGGGTGAGCCCCGCAACGCGCAGGCGATCTACGCGGTGCTCGACGCCGTGATGTCCGGGGTGCTGACGAACCCGAACGCGAACATCGACGCGCTGCTCAAGACGGCCGAGGACAAGGTCAACAAGCTGCTCGCCGCCGAGAGCTGATCCGATCGTGTGGGGGTCGGCCCGCCGGCCCCCACATCCTCCGCGCCGCACCGTCGGCCGCTGACTCACGCAGGAGTTGCCTTGGTGATCACCACCGTCCCGGGAACCACGAGGGGAGCGGGTCGCCCCGCGTCGCCGTACCCGGCCGGACCGCAGCGTACGAGCCTCGGCCGCAAGGTACGGGACAACCTCACCGGGCACGCCTTCCTGATCGGCGCGGTGCTCTGCTTCGCCGTCTTCTCCTGGTACCCGATGATCCGCGGCATCGTCATGAGCTTCCAGCGCACCCGGCGGGGCGAGACCGCCTGGGTGGGCTGGGACAACTACTCGCGCCTCATCGACGACCCCAGCTTCTGGACGGCCTGGAAGAACACCCTCTACTTCACGGTCCTGGCGCTCGTCCTCGGGTACGCGGTGCCGTTCTTCGTGGCGATCCTGCTCAACGAGTTCCGCCACGCCAAGGGGTACCTGCGGATCCTGGTCTACCTGCCGGTGATGCTGCCGCCGGCCTCGGCGCTGTTCCTCTTCAAGTTCTACGCGTACGACCCCAGCGAGGCGGGGCTCTTCAACGCGATCCTCGCGGCGCTGCACCTGCCGACGTCGCAGTGGATGCAGTCACCCGAGATGACGATGCCGGCGATGGTGTTCGCGTCGACCTGGATGAACTTGGGCGGCGCGGTGCTGATCTATCTCGCGGCGCTGCAGAACATCCCCGGCGAACTCTACGAAGCGGCCGAGCTCGACGGCGCCGGGATCTGGCGGCGGATCGTCCACGTGACGATCCCGCAGACCCGGCTGATCCTCGCGCTCCTGGCGATGCTCCAGATCGTCGCCACGATGCAGCTCTTCATCGAGCCACTGATCCTCGCCAACGGTGCGGGCGCGGAGGACTCGGCGACCTCGGTGGCGTACCTCATCTACCAGCACGGGTTCTTCCAGAACGACCTCAACGGCGCCGCGGCGCTCGGCGTGATCATGCTCGTGGTGCTGGCCGGCTTCTCCGCCGCCTACCTGCGGCTGAGCGCGAAACAGGACTAGGACGGGGCGAGCAATGGCACAGGACTCCGGGACCCGGACCCTCATCTCTCCGGCCCAGCTCCGGCGGGGGCGCGGCAAGGTCGTCTACTGGACACTGCTCACCGTCGTCGTGGTGGGCTTCACGCTGGTCTTCCTCGGGCCGCTCTACTGGATGGTCACCGGCGCGCTGAAATCCGGTCAGGAGATCGCGCAGACCCCGCCGTCGCTGTTCCCGGCCGACCCCGAGCTGCGGAACTACGCCGACGCGTGGACCAACCTGAACCTCGCCAAGCTGCTGTTCAACACGTTCTACTACGCGATCGGCGCGCTGCTGTTCCAACTCGTCCTCGACACCGCCGCGGCGTACGCCCTGTCGAAGCTGCGACCCGTGCTCGGCAACGTGATCCTCGGCCTGATGCTGGCGACGCTGATGATCCCGGCGATGGTCCTCATCGTCCCGCAGTACGTGACCGTGATCGACCTGCCGATCCTGCACCTCAACCTGCTCGACTCGCCGTTCGCGATCTGGCTGCCGGCGGTCGCGAACGCGTTCAACATCTTCCTGCTGAAGCGGTTCTTCGACTCGATCCCGGAGGAGCTGATGGCGGCGGCCCTCGTGGACGGCGCGACCCCGCTGCGCACGCTCTGGTCGATCATCCTGCCGATGTCGCGGCCCATCCTCGGCGTGGTCTCGATCTTCGCCGTGACGGCGGTCTGGAAGGACTTCCTCTGGCCGAAGCTGGTCATGCCGTCGCCCGAGACCCGGACGGTCAGCGTCGGCATCTACGCCTTCTCGGGTGGTACGCCGATGAACGTGGTGATCGCCGCGTCGGTCATCGCCGCGATCCCGACCGTCGTCGTCTTCCTGATCTTCCAGCGAAACATCATGTCCGGACTGACCACCGGCAGCCTCAAGGGCTAGCCCCGCGGCCGCCCGATTCAGATTCAGGTCCGGCGAACCCGCCGACGTACCGACGCAGAAAGCAGGTGCTCGTGTCCACAGCAGACCAGGGTCCGTGGTGGCGTGGAGCCGTGATCTACCAGGTGTACCCGCGTAGCTTCGCCGACGGCAACGGCGACGGCATCGGCGACCTCGCCGGCATCCGGTCCCGGCTGAGCCACCTGTCCGCGCTCGGCGTCGACGCGATCTGGTTCAGCCCCTGGTACCCCTCCCCGATGGCCGACGCCGGCTACGACGTGGCCGACCACCGCGACATCGATCCGGTCTTCGGCACCCTGGCCGAAGCGGAGGCGCTGATCGCGGAGGCACACGCCCTCGGCATCCGGATCATCGTGGACGTGGTGCCGAACCACTGCTCTGACGCGCACCCCTGGTTCCAGGCGGCGCTCGCCGCCGGCCCGGACGCGCCCGAGCGGGAGCTGTTCTGGTTCCGCCCCGGCCGGGGCCCGAACGGCGACCAGCGGCCCACCGACTGGGTCGGCGAGTTCGGCGGCGAGACCTGGACCCGGACCGTCGACCCGGACGGCACCCCCGGCGACTGGTACCTGCACCTGTTCACCGCCGAGCAGCCGGACTTCAACTGGGACCACCCCCGGGTACGGGCGGAGTTCGAGGACATCCTGCGGTTCTGGTTCGACCGGGGGGTGGACGGCATCCGGATCGACTCGGCGGGGCTGCTGGTCAAGGACGGGACGCTGCCCGAGGCCCTGGCCGGCCGGCCGCACCCGTTCCACGACCTCGACGGGGTGCACGAGATCTACCGCGCCTGGCGACGGATCGCCGACTCCTACCCGGGGGAGCGGGCGCTGATCGGCGAGGTGTGGTTGCCGGACCGGGACCGCTTCGCCCACTACCTGCGCCCGGACGAGCTGCACTCGGCGTTCAACTTCGACTTCCTCGGCTGCGCCTGGGACGCGACCGCGCTGCGCCGCTGCGTCGACGAGACGCTCGCCGCGCACGCCCCGGTCGGCGCGCCCGCCACCTGGGTGCTGTCCAACCACGACGTGACCCGCCACGTCACCCGCTACGGCCGGGCGGACACCACGTTCAGCTTCGCCGGCAAGCGCGAAGGCGTCCCCACCGATCTGGAGCTGGGCACCCTCCGGGCCCGGGCGGCGGCGCTGCTCACCCTCGCCCTGCCCGGCGCGGTCTACGTCTACCCGGGCGAGGAGCTGGGCCTGTGGGAGGTCGAGGACATCCCGCCCGCGCTGCGCCAGGACCCGATGTGGGAGCGCTCGGGGCACGGCCGGGACGGCTGCCGGGTGCCGCTGCCCTGGGCCGGCGACGCACCGCCGTTCGGGTTCAGCCCGGACGGCGCGATCCGGACGCCCTGGTTGCCCCAGCCGGCGGAGTGGAAGGACCGGACCGTCCGGGCGCAGACCGACGACCCGCACTCGATGCTGGAGCTGTACCGGGCCGCGATCGGCGTGCGGCGTACCGAGGCGGACCTCGGGGACGGGACGCTGCGCTGGCTGCCGGCCCCCGACGGGGTGCTCGCCTTCGCCCGCGGTCCCGCCTTCGCCTGCCTGGTGAACCTCGGCGCGACCCCGGTGCCGCTGCCCTCGCACGAGGCGCAACTGCTCGCCAGCGCGCCGCTGGACGACGACCTGCTGCCGCCGGACACCGCCGTCTGGCTGCGTACCCGGGAACGGCCGGCGACCCCGGCGCTGCGCCGGCCTCCTGAGCTG
>NZ_JAEVHN010000307.1:0-7098 GCF_016803375.1 Micromonospora sp. 4G55 | reverse complement strand
CGCACCGGCCGCCGGTCGGTGCCGACGTGCCGCGGCCGCCCAGCACGTAGACCAGCGCGTTGAAGTTGGGCCGCCAGGGCAGGCTCAGCTCGGCGCCGGGCTGGAGCGTCACGTGCGCGATGGTGATCGGGGTGTGGGTCGAGCCCGGCCCCCGGTGCCCGGCCACCTCGCCGGCGATCACCCGGATCAGCGCCCCGCCGTCCGGCGTGGTGAGCAGCGCCGCCTCCCGACCCCGGATGTCCTGGTAGCGCGGCGGCTTCATCTTCGCCACCTTGGGCAGGTTGACCCAGAGCTGGAGGCCGTGGAAGAGGCCGCCGCTCATCACCAGGTGCTCCGGCGGCGCCTCGATGTGCAGCAGGCCACGGCCGGCGGTCATCCACTGGGTGTCGCCGTTGGTGATGGTGCCGCCACCGCCCTGCGAGTCCTGGTGGTCCATGATCCCGTCGATCATGTAGGTCACGGTTTCGAAGCCGCGGTGCGGGTGCCACGAGGTGCCCTTCGGCTCGCCCGGGGCGTAGTCCACCTCACCCATCTGGTCCAGATGGATGAACGGGTCCAGCTCGGTCATCGGCACCCCGGCGAAGGCCCGGCGCACCGGGAAGCCCTCGCCCTCGTAGCCGCGCGGCGCGGTGATCAGGCGGCGCACCGGACGGAAGCTGGTGCTCTCGTCGAGCCGGGGCAGGCGGGGCAGGACGAGGACGTCGTCGACGGTGATGGCGGGCATCGCGAACTCCTTAGTCGCTCAGGGTGGACGACGCGTCGCGGTCGGCGCGCAGGCGCCGGCCGAGTCGTTCGAAGACCCGGGTCAGGGTGGCGACCTCGGCGTCGTCGAGGTCGTCCATCAGGTGCCGGCGGACCGAGGCCAGGTGCCCCGGTGCGGCCTCGCGCAGGGCGAGCAGCCCGGCGGCGGTCAGCACCGCCTCGCTGCCCCGGCGGTCCTGCGGGCAGGACTCCCGGGCGACCAGGCCGCGCCGCTGCATGGACGTGATCTGGTAGGTCAGCCGGCTGGGGGAGAAGACCAGGCGGTCGGCCAGCTCGCCCATCCGCAGCCGCTGCCCCGGAGCCTCGGCGAGCAGGACCAGCACGTGGTAGTCGGCGAAGCTCAGGCCGCGGTCGGCGCGCAGGTCGTCCTCCAGCTGGGTGAACAACCGCTGGCTGGCCTCGATGTACGCGCGCCAGCCGGCCATCCGCGCGCTGTCCAGACTCTCCGTCACGGCTACGACTGTAGCACTCTTTCAAATTTAAACAAGGTCTCTGCGAGCTGTCGGTCAGGGGCAGAACGGGGGCGCTCAGCCGGGTACTTCAGTTGTGAAGGAACACGATCGGCGGAAAGCGCGGGCGGGCCGGCGGCACCCCGTGCCACACTCCGGCGCGTGGATCCCGTCGAGCTGACCGCCCCCGGCCTGCTGCTGCGCGCCTGGCGGGCGCGGGACGCTCGCGCCGTGCTCGTGGCGCTGCGGGAACCCGAGGTCGAGCGGTGGAACCCGCAGGGCGTACGGGACGAGGCGGGGGCGCGCGAGTGGCTGCGCCGGCGCGCGGACCCGACGGCGGTGGACCGGCTGTCCCTGGCGGTGACCGACGCGACCGACGGCACCCTGCTCGGCGGGGCCTCGCTCTTCCAGATCCACGACGGCAACGCCTCGATCGGCTACTGGACGGCCGCCGCCGCGCGAGGCCGGGGAGTCGCCTCCCGGGCCGTCACCGCGCTCGGCGGGTGGGCCTTCACCCACCTGGGGGTGCACCGCATCGAGCTCTGCCACGCGGTCGCCAACCCCGCCTCCTGCCGGGTCGCGGCGCGGGCCGGGTACCCGATCGAGGGCACCATGCGCGACTCCCACCGGTACGGCGACGGTCGCCGCCACGACGAGCACCTGCACGCCCGGCTGGCCACCGACCCCTGACCCCGGGGCCCGGCTAGGCTCGACGGGTGGACGATCTCGAGCTGCTCGACTGGCGGGAGCGGGTGGCCCGGCTCTACCTCTCCGACCTCGACCTGGCCGGCTTCCGCGCGGCCCGCGACGAGCTGTTCGCGGGGCACCCGCAGAGTCCGGTGCCCGCCGCCGATCGGGCGGCCTTCACCGGGCTGGGCTGGTTCCCGCCGAACCCGGAGGCCGTCGTGGAGGCGCCGCTGCGCCCCGCCTCGGGCACCGAGAGCATCGACACCGGCGGCCCGGACGGCGTGGTGACCTACCGGCGGGTGGCGGTGGCGCAGACCCCGTGGGGCCCGCTGACCCTGTGGTGGATCGAGGCGTACGGGGGCGGGCTCTTCGTGCCGCTGCGCGACGGCACCTGCGGCCGGGAGAGCTACGGCGGCGGCCGGTACCTGACCGACACCGTCAAGGGCACCTACGGCCGAGGGCTCACCCTGCTCCCCGGCGGGCGGGTACGCCTGGACGCCAACTACCTCTACAACCCCAGCTGTGCCTACGACGACCGGTGGGCCTGCCCGCTCGCCCCGCCGGAGAACCGGGTCGACGTGCCGATCCGGGCCGGCGAGCTGGCGTACCACCGGGCCTGACCCACGCCGCGACGCCCCCGGCGCGGTGCGCCGGGGCGTCGGGGTACGTGCTCAGCGGGCCGTCGCGCCGGTCGGGGTGAGGTGCATCCGTCCCAACAGCTGACGCGCCTGGTCGGCGATGTTCGCGTCCACCGTGACCGCGTACTGGCCGGCGCGCAGCGAACTGGCCGAGGTGAAGTCCCGCTGGCCGCCGGACATGGCGTGCGCGACCGCACCGAAGACGGCACCCCAGATCGCGCCGATGACCAGCCCGACCAGGATCACCGCCAGCCAGTTGCCAACCGTGAAGATGCCGAACAACAGGCCGATGAAGAGCCCGAACCAGGCTCCGGTGCCCGCGCCGAGCAACGCGGCCCGCCCGGTCGTCAACCGGCCGAGCACGGTCTCCACCAGGGTCAGGTTCGTCCCCACGATCGCGGTGTGTTCCACCGGGAACCGGTTGTCGGCCAGGTAGTCCACCACCGCTGCGCGGACGGATAGTCCGGGTACGAGCCGATCGTCACAGTGGGCGGCCCGGTCTGCGGGCCGTGCCCGTCACCGCTGGGCGCGGCCGGCCGGCCGGCCGGACCGGACGGGAGGTTCTCGTCGCCCGGCATCCCGGGACGCCAGGCCGCGGTCGGGTTCGAGGGTCTGGTCATCGCTGCCTCCTTCGTCGGCCACCCGTCTTCCCGACGGTCGGAACCGGTAACGCCCAACCGCCGCCGACGTCGAGGAATGCTGCTTCGCCGGCCCGGGTAGGCACCGGCGTGCAGAGCGGACGGATCAGTGAGCACGGGTTCCTGGCCGACGGCAGCAGCGCCGTGCTGGTGGATCGTGCCGGCTCGGTGAACTGGTGGTGCCCCGCCCGGTTCGACGCGCCGTCGGCGTTCGGGCGGCTGCTCGACGACCGGGCGGGGCACTGGTCGATCCGGCCCGAGGGCGGGTACACCAGCGAACGCTCCTACCTGGACGACACGCTGGTGCTGCGTACCGTCTTCAGCACCGCGACCGGCGCGGTGGCCGTCACCGACGCCCTGGCGCTGGAGCCGGGGGCGCGCGGGCACGACATCGGCCGGCGCTCCCCGCGGGTGCTCGCCCGGGTGGTCGAGGGACTCGCCGGCGAGGTGCCAATGCTGGTGGACTACCAGCCCCGGTTCGAGTACGGGAGGGTCAGCGCCTACCTGACGAACTCCGATGGAATGATCGACGCGGCCGGCGGCGGCTGCCGACTGCGACTGCGCGCCGACGTCGCGCTGGACTGCGGGGAGGACGGGGCCACCGCCCGGATCACCGTCCGCGCCGGCGAGACCTACCGCTTCACCCTCGGGCACGCTCCGGCCTACGGCGCCGCGCAGCCGGCCACGCCCGACGCCGACCAGGTGGTGGCCGACGCCGTCGCCGGCTGGCGGTCCTGGGCGGCGCTGCACGACGACTACCAGGGCCGCTACCGCGACGCGGTGCGGCGCAGCGCGATGGTGGTGCAGGGCATGACCTACGGGCCCAGCGGAGCGGTGGTGGCCGCGGCGACCACGTCGCTGCCCGAGCAGCTGGGCGGTGACCGCAACTACGACTACCGCTTCGTCTGGGTACGCGACTTCAGCCTCACCCTCCAGGCGCTCTGGCTGGCGGCCTGCCCGGACGAGGCGAACCGGCAGTTCTCCTGGGTGGGCCGGGCGATGGGCCGGATCGGCGACGAGCCGGTGCCGATCATGTACGGCGTCGACGGCGGACGGGACCTCACCGAGCACGCCCTCGGCAACCTCTCCGGCTACGACAACAGCCGACCGGTCCTGGTCGGCAACGACGCCTGGCGGCAGCGGCAGAACGACGTGCTGGGCGAGGTGCTCGACGCGGCCTGGCTGATGCGGTACTACCTGGACCCGATGTCGCCGGACGTCCGTCACCTGCTGCGCGCGCTGGCCGACCGGGCGGTGTCGGACTGGCGGCGGCCGGACGCCGGGATGTGGGAGGCGCGCGACGCCGAGCGGCACTACGTCTCGTCCAAGGTGCAGTGCTGGACGGCGCTGGACCGGGCGGTCCGCTTCGGCTCCCGGCTGGGCGACCCGGCGGACGTGGCCCGCTGGGCGGCGGCCCGCGACGAGGTGCGGGCGGCGGTGCTCACGCGCGGGTGGAACGAGCGGCTCGGCGCCTTCACCGGGGCTTTCGACTCCGACCAGCTGGACGCCTCGGTGCTGCTCATGCCGCTGGTCGACTTCCTGCCGGCGGACGACCCCCGGATGCGCTCCACGATGGACGTGGTGGAGCGGCGGCTGTCCCGCGACGGCCTGCTGCGCCGCTGGGACGACGACCCCGCGGGCTTCGTCATCTGCACGTTCTGGCTGGTCGGCTGCCTGGCCAAGGCGGGGGAGCGGGACCGGGCGGGCCGGGTGTTCGAACAGCTCGCCGCCCGGGTGAACGACCTCGGGCTGTACGCCGAGCAGATCGACCAGGTGACCGGCGAACACCTCGGTAACTTCCCGCAGGCGTTCTCGCACATCGGCCTGATCAACGCGGCGGGTCATCTCACCGCCGCCGACGAGCGGGCCCGCAGGGCCACGGAAGGCGACCGACAGCCCGTGCCGGCCGGTACGGGACCCAGGGAGGGAGCACGCTGATGACCGGACGACTGGCGGGCAGGACCGCGCTGATCACCGGCTCGGACTCCGGGATCGGACAGGCCACGGCGATCGAGTTCGGCCGGGAGGGCGCCGACGTGGTGGTGCACTACCTGCACGACCATGCCGGGGCGAACCACACCAGGGCCGAGGTGGAGAAGGCCGGCCAGCGGGCCATGGTGGTGCAGGGCGACATCAGCGCGGAGCAGCAGGTGGAGGCGATGTTCGACGAGGCGCTGGCCGAGTTCGGCGTGCTGGACATCCTGATGAACGACGCGGGGGTGGATGCCTCCGGCATCCCGGTGGCCGACCTGGACACCGAGACCTGGGACCGGGCCATCCGGATCAACGTCTACGGGACGTTCTTCTGCTCCCGCCGGTTCGTGCGGCACCGCCGCGACCAGGGCGGGCAGGGAAAGATCATCAACATCACCTCGATCCACCAGGAGGTGGCCCGGGCCGGCGGCGCGGACTACGACACCAGCAAGGGCGCGATGTTGGAGTTCGCCAAGAGCCTCGCCCTGGAGGTGGCGCCGATGCGGATGAACGTCAACAACATCGGACCTGGGATGGTGCTCACCCCGTTCAACCAGCGGGCCATCGACGATCCGCAGTACCTGGAGGAACAGGTGCAGTCCATCCCGTGGAAGCGGGCCGCCCAGCCCGGCGAGATCGCCAAGCTGGCCGTCTTCCTGGCCAGCGACGACGCCGACTATGTCACCGGGTCGACGTACTTCATGGACGGCGGCCTGATGCAGAACCAGGGCCAGGGCGCCTGAGCGCGCCGGGCGCGCACCCCCGCCCCGCCGACTGGCGGAGAATGGCGGGATGCGTCTGGTCATCCTCGCCGACACCCACGTACCGAAGCGGGCGCGCGACCTGCCCGCGCCGGTCTGGTCAGCGGTGGAGGCCGCCGACGTGGTGGTGCACGCCGGCGACTGGGTCGACGTGGCGCTGCTCGACGCGATGAGCGCCCGGGCCCGCCGGCTCGTCGGCGTGTACGGCAACAACGACGGCCCGGAGCTGCGGGCCCGACTGCCCGAGGTGGCCCGGGTGGACCTGGACGGCCTGCGGGTGGCGGTGGTGCACGAGACCGGGCCGAAGACCCGGCGGGAGGAGCGCTGCGCGGCCCGCTTCCCCGACCGTGACCTGCTGATCTTCGGCCACTCGCACATCCCGTGGGACAGCGTCGCCCCGGGCGGGCTGCGGCTGCTCAACCCCGGCTCGCCCACCGACCGGCGGTCCCAGCCGTACGCCACCTACCTGACGGCGCGGGTGGCGGCGGGGCGGCTCGACGAGGTCGAGCTGCACCGCCTGCCCCCGCGCTGAGGGTCACCGGCCCCGGCCGGTCTCCTCCTGCAACTCGTCGATCCGCCGGGACGCCTCGGCCTTGGTGAGGTCGTCCGGCACCTCCTCGCCGGCCTCCCGGGCCAGCGTGTGCAGGTACGACTCCTGAGCGGCGGTCGGCGGCTCCTCGCCGGTCACCCACTCGTCCGGGTCCTTGATCGCGCCCCGTGGGTCGGGCTGCTGCCTGTTGCGGTCGGCCATGATGTCCACCTTTCTTCGAACAGGTGTACCCCTACCCACGGTGTCGGTCCTTCATGCCGCCCGCCGCGGAGGCACATACGATCACTCGGTGAACTCGGGCGTGATCGTGGTGGGAGCCGGCATCGCCGGCGTGGCATGCGCGACGGAGCTGGTCCGGGCGGGTGTCGGAGTGCAGATCCGGGAACGGGGCCGGGTGGCGGGCGGGCGGATGGCCAGCCGCCGTTTCGACGGCCGCCCCGCCGACACCGGCGCCGCGTACCTCACCGTCGACGACCCCGACTTCGCCGAGGTCGTGCGGGGGTGGCGGGCCGCCGGGCTGGTCCGGGAGTGGACCGACACCTTCGTGGCGTACGGCCCGGACGGCCGGCGCGAGGTGACCGGTCCGACCCGTTGGGCCGCCCCGCGCGGCCTGCGCTCACTGGTCGAGGAGCTGGCCCG
>NZ_JAEVHN010000306.1:0-7120 GCF_016803375.1 Micromonospora sp. 4G55 | reverse complement strand
CGAGCAGGTCGGCCAGGGCGGTACGCAGCGCGGCCGCGTCCCCGGTCGGGAAGAGCCGGCCGGCCCGCCCGCCGTCGAGCACCCGGCGGAACGCGTCGAGGTCGCTGGCGACGACCGTGGTGCCGGCGGCCAGCGCCTCGGTGAGGATCATCCCGAAGGACTCCCCGCCGGTGTTCGGGGCGACGTAAAGGTGCACGCTGCGCAGCATCCGGGCCTTCTCCTCCTCCGGCACCATGCCGAGGAAGGTCACCCGGTCGCGCAGCTCGGCGGGAAACTGCCCGAACAGGTCGTCCGGGTCACCGGGGCCGGCCGCCAGCAGGCGCAGGCCGGGCCGGTGCGACGCCAATGCGACGAAGGCGTCGCGCAGGATCGGGAACCCCTTGCGGGCCTCGGTGAAGCGGCCGAGGAAGCCGAGCGTGCCGCCGGTGCCCGGCGCGCACTCCCCCGGCCAGCCGGGCAGCGGCTCGACGCCGGCGAACTTGGCCACCGCCACCCCGTTGGGGATCTCCACCGCACCGCCGTCCATGTGCTCGACCTGAACCTTCCGGGCCAGGGCGCTGACCGCGATCCGGGCGGTGATCCGCTCCAGCACGATCTGCAGGACGCCCTGCGCGGCGGCGAGCACCCGGGACCGGGTCATCGCGGTGTGGAAGGTCGCCACCACCGGCCCGCGCGCGGAGAGCACGGCCAGCATCGACAGGCTCAGGGTCAGCGGCTCGTGCACGTGCAGCACGTCGAAGTCGCCCCGGGTGAGCCAGCGGCGCACCCGGGCCGTGGAGACCGGGCCGAACGCGATCCGGGCCACCGACCCGTTGTACGGCAGCGGCACCGCGCGCCCCGCCGAGACCACGTACGGCGGCAACGCCGACTCCTCGTCGGCCGGGGCGAGCACGCTCACCTCGTGACCGAGCCCGATCAGCGCCTCGGCGAGGTCCATGATGTGGTTCTGCACCCCACCGGGTACGTCGAAGGAGTACGGGCACACGATGCCGATCCGCACGTAGGCGCCCTTCCCGTCAGGCCTGGCCGGTGACCGGCGCAGGTGATGTCGCGCCGCTGTCCGTGCTCCGCTGGTCCAGCCACATCCGCTGCAACATGTGCCAGTCTTCCGGATGCCGCGCGATGCCCGCCGCCAGAGCGTCGGCAATCCGCTGGGTCAGCAACCGGACCCGCTGGTCCAACGGTGCCGAGTCGGGATCCGGCAGCGGCAGCGGACCCTCGAGCGAGGCGCACGCGGCGTCCGATTCGTACCACATCGACGCGACGTAGAGCGGGGCGCCGGTGCGGACCGCCAGCAGCGCGGGGCCCGCCGGCATCCGGGTCCGGCCGCCGAAGAAGTCGACCTCCACCCCTCGGGCGGAGAGGTCCCGGTCGGCCAGCAGCGGCACCACCGTGCCGGCGCGGACCCGGTCCACCAGCACGTCGAAGGCGGGCCGGTCGCCGCCGTGGGTGGGCAGGATCTCCATGCCCAGGCCCTGCCGGAAGGCGAGGAACCGCTCGTAGACCGCCTCGGGCTTGAGCCGCTCGGCGACGGTGGTGATCGGCCAGCCGGTGGCGGCGACCCAGGCGCCCGCGGCGTCCCAGTTGCCGGTGCGGACCAGGTCGTTCCAGTCCGGGATGCGGTTGCCCAGCGGGCAGCCGTCGTGGCAGAACGGGATGCCGCAGTCCATGCACCGGGTGGCCTGCTCGCGGATCAGCTCCTCGCCGGCCGGCGGGTAGACCTCGCGCCAGTCGCTGATCCGCACCGGCACCGGGCGGCGCGCCGGCAACCGCCGGTCGTAGCGCAGGAAACCGTTCGGGTCAGGCACGAGCCACCTCCTGGGCCGCCACCCGCGGGGCGGGCGGCACCGGCGCGGTCAGCGCAGACATGACCGCGTCGTCGACGTCACGGCCGGCGGCTTCGGCGGCCCGCATGATCTCCATCACCCGGCGGTAGTCCCGGGGGACCACCGCGGTGAACTCCTCCACCGCCTCCGGCCAGCGCTTGAGCAGCTCCGCGCCGAGGACGGAGTCGGTCTCCGCGACGTGCCGCTGCACCAGCTCGTGCAGCAGGTCGCGCTCGGCGTCGCGCAGCGACACCAGGTCCACCAGCTCGGCGTTGACCCGGTCGGTGTCCAGCCGGTGCACGTACGCGGTCCCGCCGGACATGCCGGCGGCGAAGTTGCGCCCGGTCTCGCCGAGCACCACCACCGTGCCGCCGGTCATGTACTCGCAGCCGTGGTCGCCGACGCCCTCGACGACGGCCACCGCGCCGGAGTTGCGCACCGCGAACCGCTCCCCCACCCGGCCGCGCAGGAACAGCTCGCCGCCGGTGGCCCCGTACAGGATGGTGTTGCCGGCGATGATCTGGTCCTCGGCCCGGGCGCCGGCGGCGGCGTCCGGGTCGGCGAACGGCGCGGCGGCGTCCGGGCGGACGACGATCCGCCCGCCGGAGAGTCCCTTGGCGACGTAGTCGTTGGCGTCGCCGTGCAGCCGCAGGGTGACCCCGCGCGGCAGGAACGCGCCGAAGGACTGCCCGGCGGTGCCGCGCAGCACGAACTCGATGGTGTCGTCGGGCAGGCCGGCGCCGCCGAAGCGGCGGGTGACCTCGCCGCCGAGCATCGCGCCGACGCTGCGGTGCTCGTTGCGCACCGCCACCTCGACCCGGACCGGGCTGCCGTCGCGCAGCGCCGGCTGCGCCAGGGCGATCAGCTCGTTGTCCAGGGCCAGTTCCAGGCCGTGGTCCTGGGCCCGCACGCCGCGCCGCGCGGCGTCCGCCGGCAGCTCCGGCAGGTGCAGTACGCGCCCGAGGTCCAGCCCGTGCGCCTTCCAGTGCTGCACCGCCGGGGCGACGTCGAGCAGCTCGGCGTGCCCGATCGCCTCGTCGATGCTGCGGAAGCCCAGCTCGGCGAGGTAGCCGCGGACCTCCTCGGCGAGGAAGAGGAAGAAGTTCTCCACGAACTCCGGCTTGCCGGTGAACCGCTCGCGCAGCACCGGGTTCTGGGTGGCGATGCCGACCGGACAGGTGTCCAGGTGGCAGACCCGCATCATCACGCAGCCCTCGACGATCAGCGGGGCGGTGGCGAAGCCGAACTCCTCGGCGCCGAGCAGCGCCGCGACCAGCACGTCCCGGCCGGTCTTGAGCTGGCCGTCGACCTGCACGGTGACCCGGTCGCGGAGCTTGTTGAGCAGCAGCGTCTGCTGCGCCTCGGCCAGGCCCAGCTCCCACGGGGTGCCGGCGTGCTTGAGCGAGTTCAGCGGGGAGGCGCCGGTGCCGCCGTCGTGCCCGGAGATCAGGATGACGTCGGCCTTGAGCTTGGCGACGCCGGCCGCGACGGTGCCCACGCCGACCTCGCTGACCAGCTTGACGTGCACCCGGGCGGCCGGGTTGACGCACTTCAGGTCGTGCACCAGCTGGGCGAGGTCCTCGATGGAGTAGATGTCGTGGTGCGGCGGCGGGGAGATCAGGCCGACCCCCGGGGTGGCGTGCCGGGTCCGGGCGATCCACGGCCAGACCTTGTTGCCGGGCAGCTGCCCGCCCTCGCCGGGCTTGGCGCCCTGGGCCATCTTGATCTGGAGGTCGTCGGCGTTGACCAGGTATTCGCTGGTCACGCCGAAGCGGCCGCTGGCGATCTGCTTGACTGCGGAGCGGCGGGCCGGGTCGTACAGCCGCTCGACGTCCTCGCCGCCCTCGCCGGTGTTGGACTTGCCACCGAGCCGGTTCATCGCGATGGCCAGGGTCTCGTGCGCCTCCGCCGAGATCGACCCGTACGACATGGCGCCGGTGGCGAACCGCTTGACGATCTCGGTGGCCGGCTCGACCTCGTCGATCGGCACCGCCGGACGCACCCCGGTACGCAGGGTGAACAGCCCGCGCAGCGAGCCGGCCCGCGCGGCCAGCTCGTCGACCTTGGCGGTGTACTGCCGGAACACGTCGTACTGGCGGGTGCGGGTGGCGTGCTGGAGCAGGAAGACCGTCTCCGGGTTGAACAGGTGCAGCTCACCCTCGCGGCGCCACTGGTACTCGCCGCCGACCTCCAACCGGTCGGAGGTCTCCGCGCCCGGCGCCGGCCAGGCCAGCGCGTGCCGGGCGGCCACCTCGGCGTGGATCTCGTCCAGCCCGATGCCGCTGATGGTGCTGGGGGTGCCGCGGAAGTAGCGATCCACCAGCCGGGTGTGCAGCCCGACCGCCTCGAAGACCTGCGCCCCGCAGTACGACGACACCGTCGAGATGCCCATCTTGGACATGATCTTCAGGACGCCCTTGCCGAGCGCCTTGACGTAGTTGCGGATGGCCTTGCCGGGGTCCACGCCGACCAGCGCGCCGGTGGAGATCATGTCCTCGACCGACTCGAAGGCCAGGTACGGGTTGACCGCCGCCGCGCCGTACCCGATCAGCACGGCCGCGTGGTGCACCTCGCGGCAGTCGCCGGACTCGACGATCAGCGCCACCTGGGTGCGGGTCTGCTCGCGGACCAGGTGCTGGTGCACCGCCGCGGTGAGCAGCAGCGACGGGATCGGCGCCAGGTCGGCGTTGGAGTCCCGGTCGGACAGGACCAGGATCCGCACCCCGTCCTCGATGGCCTCCGAGACGTGCCGGCAGATCTCGGTGAGCCGCGCCTTGATGCCGGCGCCGCCGTCACGGACCCGGTAGAGCCCGGAGACCCGGACCGCCTTGAAGCCGGGCAGGTCGCCGTCCTCGTCGATCGAGAGGATCTTGGCCAGCTCGTCGTTGTCGATCACCGGGTACGGCAGCACGATCTGCCGGCAGCTCGCCGGGCCCGGGTCGAGCAGGTTGCCCTCCGGGCCGATGGTCGACGACAGGCTGGTCACCAGCTCCTCCCGGATGGCGTCCAGCGGCGGGTTGGTGACCTGGGCGAAGAGCTGGTGGAAGTAGTCGTAGAGCAGCCGCGGCCGGGTCGACAGCGGGGAGATCGGCGTGTCGGTGCCCATCGAGCCGAGCGGCTCCGCGCCGAGCCGGGCCATCGGCGCGAGCAGGATCTTCAGCTCCTCCTCGGTGTAGCCGAAGGTCTGCTGGCGGCGGCGTACCGAGTCGTGGGTGTAGACGATGTGCTCGCGCGGCGGCAGGTCGGTCAGGTCGATCAGCCCGGCGTGCAGCCACTCGGCGTACGGCCGGGCGGCGGCCAGCTCGGCCTTGATCTCGTCGTCCTGCACGATCCGCCCGTTGACGGTGTCGACCAGGAACATCCGGCCCGGCTGGAGCCGCCCCTTGGCGACCACGGTGGCCGGGTCGAGGTCGAGCACGCCCGCCTCGCTGCCGAGCACGACCAGCCCGTCGGAGGTCCGCCACCAGCGGCCCGGGCGCAGCCCGTTGCGGTCCAGCACCGCGCCGACGATCTCGCCGTCGGTGAAGGCGACCGAGGCGGGCCCGTCCCAGGGCTCCATCAGGCTGGCGTGGAACCGGTAGAAGGCCCGCTTGTCCGCCCGCATGCCCGGGTCGTTCTCCCAGGCCTCCGGGATCATCATCAGCACCGCGTGCGGCAGGCTGCGCCCGGCCAGGTGCAGCAGTTCCAGGACCTCGTCGAAGTTCGCCGAGTCGGAGGCGCCCGGGGTGCAGACCGGGAAGATCCGCCGAATGTTGCCGGGGATCTCGGGGCTGCGCAGCAGCGCCTCCCGGGCCTGCATCCAGTTCCGGTTGCCACGGATGGTGTTGATCTCACCGTTGTGCGCGATGAACCGGTACGGGTGGGCCAGCGGCCAGGACGGGAAGGTGTTGGTGGAGAACCGGGAGTGCACCAGCGCGATCGCGCTCTCCACCCGCTCGTCGGTCAGCTCCGGGAAGTACGCCGGCAGCTGGTCCGGGGTGAGCATGCCCTTCCAGGTCATGGTCCGCGAGGACAGCGACGGGAAGTACGCCGGCACCCCCCGCTCGGCGCTCTCCCGCTCGGCCTGCTTGCGCACGCAGAACGCCACCCGGTCCAGGTCGAGGCCGGCCAGCGGCGAGCCGGCCGGGCCGGCCGGGGTGTCGGTGAGCCGGTGCGCGGCCAGGAAGAGCTGACGGATCCGGGGCATCGCCGCGAGCGCCGTCTCGCCCAGCCCGCTCGGGTCGACCGGCACGTCCCGCCAGCCGAGCAGGTCGGCCCCCTCGACCAGGGCGTACTTCTCCACCACCTGCCGGGCGCGGGCCTCCGCCGCGTCGTCGTCGGGGAGGAAGACCAGGCCGGTGGCGTACTGGCCGACCGGCGGCAGCGGGAAGTCGACCACCGCGCGCAGGAAGGCGTCCGGGACCTGGATCATGATTCCGGCGCCGTCACCGGTGTTGTGTTCCGCGCCCCGGGCGCCCCGATGGTCCAGGCGGCAGAGCGCGCCGAGGCCGCCCGCCACCACCGCGTGGGAGCGCCGGCCGTGCAGGTCCGCGACGAAGGCCACGCCGCACGCGTCGTGCTCGTTGGCGGGGTCGTAGAGACCGGCCGCGGGCGGGGCCGACTGCGGGCTGTGAGGGTACGGAAAGGCCACCGGGCCTCCTGTCGTCACTCAGGTTGGATCATGGTCGGGACGACGTCGGCCCTTGGCGGTTTATTGAGTCTACGTTAGGGAGACCCGCGCAAGGCCAGTGCAGATTGATCACACCTTCCAGACTCTGGGACAGGTAGTCTCGCGCGGTGGATCCCCTGCGCAGCGAAATCCTCGCCCGGCTGGAACGCTTCTACGACGCGGTGCCCCGCGACGTCGCACGCGGGGAGGAGCACGGCGCGCTCGTGCTCTTCGTTCGGGAAGGGGTCGGCTGGCCGTTCTACGCCCGGCCCCGCCTCGACGCCACCGCGCCGCCGTCGCTGGCCGACGTCACCGCCGTCCGCGAGCGGCAGCGCGAGCTGGGCCTGCCCGAGGCCCTCGAGTGGGTGCACGAGACCACGCCCGACCTGCTCGCGGTGGCCCGGGCGGCGGGGCTGAGCGTGCTGGAGGCACCGCTGATGGTGCTCGACCCGGCCGCCCTGCCGCGAGCGGCAGCGCGAGCTGGGCCTGCCCGAGGCCCTCGAGTGGGTGCACGAGACCACGCCCGACCTGCTCGCGGTGGCCCGGGCGGCGGGGCTGAGCGTGCTGGAGGCACCGCTGATGGTGCTCGACCCGGCCGCCCTGCCCGACCCGGCGACGCTCACCGACGTACCGGTGCGGGTGCTGG
>NZ_JAEVHN010000305.1:0-7158 GCF_016803375.1 Micromonospora sp. 4G55 | reverse complement strand
CGGCCAGCCGGCGGGCCGCGTCGGGCTCGCTCTTGGCCTGGATGCCCTGCTTGACCTGCTCCTGCGCGGCGAGGGTGAGGTCGTCCAGCTTGGCCTGGCTGGTCGAGTGCACGCTGGACAGGTCGAGCCCGGCGACCTGGCCGGGGACGCCGCGGAAGACCGCGAGCTGCCCCTGCTCGGTCGCCCCGACGTAGTACTGCCGCTGCGTGTAGCTCCAGCCGGCGAAGAGACCGCCGCCCAGGATCACCAGCAGCGCCACCAGCATCGCCACGGTACGCAGCGGCCGGCGGCGAGGGTGATCCGGCTCGTCGTCCCGGTTGGCGGCCGGGTCCTCCGGCACCGGGGGACGCGGCGCGGAGAGCGCCGAGGCGCGGGCCGCCGGGGTGGAGACGTCGGCCGACGTGGCCATGCCCCGGTCCCGGGACGCGGCACCGCCGACGATCGGGCTCGCCTCGACGATGTCCTGGTCGGTGGCGTCCGCGATGATCACGGTGATGTTGTCCGGGCCGCCGCCGCGCAGCGCGAGCTGCACCAGCCGCTCGACGCACTGCTGCGGGTCGGTGTACTCCCGCATGGTGTCGGCGATGGTGTCCGCGCTGACCACGCCGGAGAGCCCGTCGCTGCAGATCAGGTAGCGGTCACCGGGCAGCACCTGACGGACGCTGTACTCCGGGTCGATGTCGCGACCGTCCAGGGCGCGGGTGAGCAACGAGCGCTGGGGGTGACTGCTCGCCTCCTCCGCGCTGATCCGGCCCTCGTCCACGAGCATCTGGACGTAGGTGTCGTCCTTGGTGATCTGCGCGAACTCACCGTTGCGCAGGAGATAGGCCCGCGAGTCACCGATGTGGACCATTCCGAGCTTGCTGCCGGAGAAGAGGGTCGCGGTGAGCGTGGTGCCCATCCCCTCCAGCTGCGGATTGGCGTCCACGGTGTCGCGGAGCTGCTGGTTGGCGGTGCCCACGGCCGAGCGCAGCGCGTCGACGAGGGCGTCCCCTGGGACGTCCTCGTCGAGCGGCGCCATGGCACCGATGACGATGTTGCTGGCGACGTCACCGGCGGCCATGCCGCCCATGCCGTCGGCGACGGCGAGGAGCCGCGGCCCGGCGTAGACGGAATCCTGGTTTCCGTCTCGGATCAGACCGCGGTCGCTGTGGGCCGCATAGCGCAGGGTCAGAGTCATGGCCGTAATTCGAGAGAAGTGCGGCCGATCCGGATCGGCACGCCGAGGGGGACGGGGGTTGGTCCGGTGACCTTAGCGCGATCCAGGTAGGTGCCGTTAGTCGAGCCGAGGTCCTCGACGAACCACTGCCCGTCGCGCGGCACGAGCCGGGCGTGCCGCGCGGAGGCGTAGTCGTCGGTGATGACGAGGGTGGAGTCCTCGGCCCGTCCGATGGTGATCTGGGCTTCGCCGAGGGTGATCCGGGTGCCGGCGAGCTGGCCGGCGGTGACCACCAGCTGGTGCGCGGCCCTGCCCCGCTTCACCTTCGCCGGCTTCGCCGCCTGCCCGGTGGAGGCGCCCACCGCGCGCGGCGCGGCCACCAGCCGGCCCGACCGGGCTCCTGCGAAGAGGTCACGGCGGATCACGCCGACCACCGTGAACACGAAGATCCACAGCAGGATGAGGAACCCGAACCGGGCGACGGTGATGACGAGCTCCGGCAAGGCGCGTCAGCCGTCCACGCGGAAGGTCAGGGTGGTCGTGCCGAGCTGGATCATGTCGCCGGGGTTGAGGGCGACCGCGGAGACGCGCTGGCCGTTGACCATCGTGCCGTTGGTCGACCCGAGATCGGTCAGCACGACCTGGCCGCCGTCGAAGTCCAGCCGGGCGTGTCGCCGGGAGATCCCGACGTCCGGCAGGCGCAGGTTGGCCTGGTCGCCGCGACCGATCACCGTCGACCCCATCTGGAGCGGGTAGGTGCGGCCGTCACCGGAGACCAGCCGGACGTTGCGGGCGCGCCGCCGTGTCCCGGCGGCGGGCCGTAGCCGCCGCCCTGGTCGTACGCGGGGTACGCCGGCGGGCCGGCGTCATAGCCACCGGGCGCGGAGACCGGGGCGACCTCGCCACCGGTGTAGACCTCGGCGGTGACCCGGAACATGCCGGTGTCCAGCCCCTCGCCGCGCTCGATCTCGACGATCACGTCGCCGTAGACCGTCCACGCCTGCTCGCCGATGAACTCCGCCTGCGACTGGGCCAGTTCCTGGGCCAGCGCGGCGGCGTACGGCGCCAGCCGACTGTGGTCGTACGGCGAGAGATCGATCACGTAGCGGTTGGGCACCAACGTGCGCCCACCGGCCAGGATGGCCTTGTGCGCCTCGGCCTCCCGCTGCATGGCGTTGAGGATCTCCACGGGGTGGACCACCCCTTTGAAGACCTTGGCGAAGGCCCCCTCGACCAGGCCTTCCAGACGCTTCTCGAAGCGTTGCAGCACGCTCACCGGCTCCTCCTCGGGTCCCGAGGACATGATGGTATCCGGCCGGCGCGCATGCAGCTCGCGCGCCGCTCGGCGGGCGCGTGCCGGCCCGTTCGGAAGGGGCCCTCCGAGCGTGCTAATGTTTCGTCCGCCGAGGCGGTGACCGCTCCACGGAGCGTAACCAGTCGAGGCGATGACGCAGGACACGTAGGCCCGCTGGCGACAGCGGGATCAGCACCAGCTACAGTGTTCGAGGTCAGCCACGGGGAAGTGGCGGAATGGCAGACGCGCACGGTTCAGGTCCGTGTGTCCGAAAGGACGTGGGGGTTCAACTCCCCCCTTCCCCACCAGTCAGACGAGGGCTCCGCAGCTTGCGGGGCCCTCGACTCGTATCGGGGCGTGCCGGACGTCACGCTATGCTCCGAGGGTTTCCCTGCCTCCTACTGACCAGGAGTGGCGTGTGAGTGTCGCGTTGGTGACCGGGTCGGGCGGTCTGATCGGGTCCGAGGCGGTCCGGCACTTCGCCGGTCTCGGCCTGGACGTGGTCGGTATCGACAACGACATGCGGCAGGAGTTCTTCGGCGCCGAGGCGTCGACCGCGTGGAACGTCCGGCGGCTCGCCGACGAGCTGGGGTCCGCGTACTCGCACCACAGCATCGACATCCGGGACCGGGACGCGCTGGCGAAGCTCTTCGCGCGCTACGGCCGGGACATCGCCGTGGTGATCCACACCGCCGCGCAGCCCTCGCACGACTGGGCGGTGCGCGACCCCTTCACCGACTTCGACGTGAACGCCGGCGGCACCCTCAACGTGCTGCAGAACGTGCGCGAGCACTGCATCGAGGCGCCGGTGATCCACTGCTCGACCAACAAGGTCTACGGCGACCGCCCGAACAGCCTGCCCCTGGTGGAGCTGGCGACCCGGTGGGAGATCGAGGCGGGCCACCCGTACGAGCAGGGCATCCGTGAGGACATGTCGATCGACGCCTGCCTGCACTCGGTGTTCGGCGCCTCCAAGGTCGCGGCCGACGTGATGGTGCAGGAGTACGGCCGGTACTTCGGCATGAAGACCGCCTGCTTCCGGGGCGGCACGCTGACCGGCCCGGCGCACTCCGCGACGGAGCTGCACGGCTTCCTCGGGTACGTGATGCGGGCGAACATGGAGCGCCGCACATACAAGATCTTCGGCTACCAGGGCAAGCAGGTCCGGGACGCCATCCACAGCTCGGACGTGGTCTCCGCGTTCGAGGCGTTCTTCCGCAACCCGCGCTCGGCGGCCGTCTACAACCTGGGCGGCGGCCGGCACTCCAACACCTCCAACCGCGAGGCGTTCGCGCTGGCCGAGCAGATCACCGGCCGGGAGATGGTCACCGAGTACGTCGAGGCGAACCGGATCGGCGACCACAAGTGGTGGATCGGCTCGAACGAGGCCTTCCAGGCCGACTACCCGGACTGGAAGCAGGTCTACGACGTGCCGATGATCATGCGGGAGATCTACGAGGCCAACGTCGACAAGTGGGTGCCGCAGGCATGACCGGCAAGGGCAAGCGGAACGTACTGGGCGTCCTGGTCGACGCGACCGACTACGCCTCGGCGACCGAGCAGGTGGTGGCCGCCGCGCACGAGCGCCGCCCGCTGGCGCTGACCGCGCTGGCCGTGCACGGCGTGATGACCGGGGTGCTCGACCCGGCGCACAACGCCCGGCTGAACTCCTTCGACGTGGTCACCCCCGACGGCCAGCCGGTCCGCTGGGCGCTCAACCTGCTGCACCACGCCGGCCTGGCGGACCGGGTCTACGGCCCGACGCTGACCCTGCACGTGCTGCGCCGCTTCGCCGAGGAGGGGCTGCCGGTCTACCTCTACGGCTCCACCGAGGAGACGCTGGCCCGGCTGATCCCGGCGCTGGAGCGGATGTTCCCCGCGCTCAAGATCGCCGGGGTGGAGCGTCGAAGTTCCGCGCGGTCCAGCCGGGCGAGGACGTGGAGATCGCCGACCGGATCCGGGCCAGCGGGGCCCGGCTCGTCCTGGTCGGCCTGGGCTGCCCACGCCAGGAGGTCTTCGCGTACGCGATGCGGCCGCTGCTGGACATGCCGCTGATGGCGGTCGGCGCGGCCTTCGACTACCACGCCGGCCTGCTCAAGCAGCCGCCCGCGTGGATGCAGCGGGCCGGGCTGGAGTGGTTCTGGCGGCTCGGCCTGGAGCCGAAGCGGCTCTGGCGCCGGTACGTCATCCTCAACCCGGCGTACCTGACCCGCCTCGCCGGGCAGAAGACCGGCCTGTGGAAGGCGCAGCCTCCGGCGCGGCGACGGAACGCCCGGCCACCTTCTCGGTCTGACCCGCGCGTCCCCGCCACCCTCACGAGGCCCGCGGGGCCGGCGAGCCCCGCCAGGCACACGGGGCCCCTTCCGGTCGGAAGGAGCCCCGCGGCGGGGGTGCGTCAGAGGGTCAGGGTCCAGGTGTTGAGGTAGCCGGTGTCGCCCGAGTAGACGTCGCGCACCTGGAGTCGCCAGGTGCCGTTCGCCGCCTCCGACGAGAGGTTCGCGGTGTAGGTGGCGTTGACGTTGTCGGCACCGTCGAAGAAGCTGCTGTTCTTCAGCCGGTACGCGGAGCCGTCCGGGGCGACCAGGTCGATGACCAGGTCACCGCGGTAGGTGTGCACGATGTTCACCGCGACGGTCGACGCCGACGATGCGTTGCGGCCACACCCGGAGATCACGATCGAGCTGGACACCGTGGCGCCGGTGTCCGGGATCGCGACGTCCGTGCCGTTGCTGCCGGAGCAGCCGCCACCACCCGAGCCGGTCACCGTCAGCGAGTACGTCGCCGTGCGGGTGCCCGACGCGGCCGTGCCCGTGACGGTGACGGGGTAGGTGCCGGGCGGGGTGCTCGCCGAGGTGGCGATGGTGAGCGTGGACGAGCCGCCCGAGGTGACCGTGGACGGGTTGAACGAGGCGGTCGCGCCGGCCGGCAGGCCGCTGGCGGAGAGGCTGACCGACTGCGCGGAGCCGTTGGTGGTGGCGGTGGCCACGGTGGCGGTCACCGACCCGCCCGGGGCGGTGGAGCCGGAGGTCGGCGACACCGAGACCGAGAAGTCGTTGGTCGGCGGCGGGGTGGTGCCGTTGTCCACGTAGAGCAGCCGGTTCGGGGTCCCGGTGCCCACGTTGGTCACCACGTTCGGGGTCGCGGCGTTGACCAGGTTGTCGCGAACCTGCTGCGGGCTCCACGACGGGTTGGCCGAGAGGACGAGCGCCGCGGCGCCGGCGACGTGCGGCGACGCCATGGACGTGCCGCTGATGGTGTTCGTCGCGCTGGTGCCGGTGTACCAGGCGGAGGTGATGTTGACGCCCGGGGCCAGGATGTCGACGCAGGTGCCGAAGTTGGAGAAGCTCGCGGCGGCGTCGTTGTTCTGGGTGGCGCCGACGGTGATCGCCGACCCGACCCGGGCCGGGGAGTAGTTGCAGGCGTTCTGGCGGTTGCCCAGGACGTCGCCGTTGCCGGCGGCGACCGCGTACGTGATGCCGGAGTTGATGGAGTTGGTGACCGCCGTGTCGATCGAGCTGTTGGCGGAGCCACCGAGGCTCATGTTCGCCACGGCCGGCTTCACCGCGTTCGCGGTCACCCAGTCGATGCCCGCCACGACCTGGGCGTTGGTGCCGCTGCCCTGGCAGTTGAGCACCCGGACGCCGACGATCTGCACGCCCTTGGCCACGCCGTACGAGGAGCCGCCGACGGTGCCCGAGACGTGCGTGCCGTGGCCGTTGCAGTCGTCGGCGGAGCCGCCGTCCACCGCGTCGAAGCCGGAGACCGCCCGGCCGCCGAAGTCGTTGTGCCCGAACAGGACCCCGGTGTCGATGATGTAGGCGCGCACGTTGGACGCCGTGGTCGGGTAGGTGTACGAGCTGTTCAGCGGCAGGTTGCGCTGGTCGATCCGGTCCAGGCCCCAGGAGGGCGGGTTGGTCTGCGTGCCGAAGATGGAGACCGTGTGGTTCTGTTCGACGTACGCCACCGCGGGGTCGGCGGCGATCCGGGCCGCCGCCGTCGCGCCGACCTTGACCTCGAAGCCGCGCAGCGCTGCGGTGTAGGTGCGGGCGACCTGGCCGCCGTGCCTGCCGACCAGCCGTTGGGCGTTGTCACCCACCCGGCTCCGGCCGACGGCGCTGTCCTTGAAGACCACGATGTAGCTGTCCGGCACGGCGGTGGCCCCGCCCGCTTCCCGGATCACCCCGACGGGCTCGGCGGCCATGGCGGGTGTGGCGGTTGCCAACATCGCCAGGGTGGCCACCCCCACGAGTGCGGACCTGTGTGAAAGACCCATCTCCCTACCTCCCTCCGACCGGCAGCCGACCGTCCACCCGCGAATCTGAGGTTGATCGATGGTTGCCGATCTACATGAGGGTAGGTCGGCGCGGCCCGGGAGTTAAACATGTCGAAGCGTTCATAACGTCGGCGGGATGCCCCTACGGGTGGGGTAGGGGGCGAACCGGGGCCGCCCCGGATCCGCCGATCGCCGGACTGGACCAGGCTGAGCACATGGATGGCCATCTCATCGTTCTGCTGCCGATCGCCGGGGTCTGGCTGGCCGCCGGTGTGGTGGCGGACCGACTGCCCCGGCTGGACCGCGCCCGCGCACTCCGTCGACGTACCGGATGGCTGCTCGCGCTGACCCTGACCGGCCTCGGCCTGACGGCGGCGGTGCTGGCGGTGGGCCTGACCAGTGCCGGCGCGACGCCGGTCGACCGGGCCGCCG
>NZ_JAEVHN010000304.1:0-7201 GCF_016803375.1 Micromonospora sp. 4G55 | reverse complement strand
GACGCGGCGAAGACCCGGCGGAAGAGCGCGGTCTCCGGCGACGGCGGCGAGCGGCGGCTGCGTGGCTACTCCGGGCCGGGCCCGGACCCGCGCGACCCGCAGCCGCTCGGCGTGGTGCTGGAACGGCTGATGAAGGCGCGCGGCTGGCAGCAGCCGGCCGCGGAGGCGACCGTCTTCGGCGCCTGGGAGAAGGTCGTCGGGTCGGAGATCGCCCAGCACAGCCGCCCGGTCAAGCTGGAGGACGGCGAGCTGACCGTGGAGGCGCGCTCGACGGCCTGGGCCACCCAGCTGCGGCTGCTCGCCGGCTCGCTGCTCAAGCGGATCGCCGGCGAGGTGGGCCACAACGTGGTGCGCAAGCTGCACATCCACGGCCCGGCGGCTCCCTCCTGGTCGAAGGGGCCGCGGCGGGTCCGGGGCCGCGGCCCGCGCGACACCTACGGCTGAGCCCGGGTCACCGCTCGGCGCGGCGGGCCTCGCGCTCGGCGCGCTTGCGTTCCCGCTGCTCGCGGCTCCACCGCTTACGGTTCTCCAGGTCCCGCTTCCACGCCTCGCGGGCCTGGGTGGAACCGCCCTGCACGGCACCCGGCACCCCCTCGGCCGGGCCGGCCAGGTACTTGTAGGCCCAGGCCCACAGCCTGCCGCCCTCGCCGGGAGCCCGCTGCCGCTTCTCCTCGCTCATCGCGCCCGACCTCTCCTCGATGGTTTGCGCCCCAACGATTGGCGCCCCAATGATTGGTACGATAGCAACGACCACGAGGAGGCCGATCGGTGCGTGACCAGTTGGACGGGGATCCGCTGGCGCTGGAGCAGCAGGTGTGTTTCGCCCTCTCCGTCGCCGCGCGCGGGGTCGTCGCCGTCTATCGGCCGCTGCTGGAGCCGATGGGGCTGACCCACCCGCAGTACCTGGTCATGCTCGCGCTGTGGCAGCACGCGCCGCTGTCGGTCCGGGAGCTCAGCCGTCTGCTCCAGCTCGATCCGGGCACGCTGTCGCCCCTGCTCAAGCGCCTGGAGACGGCGGGCTACCTGCGGCGCGAGCGGGACGCCGCGGACGAGCGGAGCCTCGCCGTCACGCTCACCGCCAGCGGTCAGGCCCTGCGCGCCCGCGCCGAGCAGATCCCGCCGACGATCGTGGAGCGGCTCGGCATGCCGATCGAGGAGCTGCGGCGCCTGCACACGATGCTGACCGAGGTGATCGGCGCGGCCAACCGCGCCACGACCGGCGGCACCCCCGCCGCGCCGGGCCCGACGACTTCCTGACGACGCCGGCGACCCGCCCGGTCAGGTCGACGGGGCGGGTCGGGCCGGCGCGGGATCAGGCGTCGGCGTAGACGGCGAAGCCGCGGTCGGCGCAGCGGCGGTAGAAGGCGGCCAGCACGCCCAGCTCGGCGCAGGTGAAGTCCCACTGCGGCGGGTTGCCGCTCTCGTCGCGCAACGCGTCGAGCCGGGTGCCCAGCCAGCGCAGCTGCTGCTCGGCGAGCCGCCCGTCGGCCAGCAGCGAGCGGAGCACCTCGCTGACCGACTCGAAGGTGACCGTCTCGCCGAACGGCCGGTGCTGGGCGACGAACTTCTCCACGCCGCCGGCGATCCAGGAGCACCCGTCCGGGTCGATCACCGGGTCCTCGTCCTCGGCGGCGGCATCAGTGGCGTAGAGCACATTTTCCAGGCCGAGGATCAGGTCGACCAGTTCGGTGTAGGCGGTCGCCCGGACCGTCCCCGTCTTGGCGATGTGTTCGGCGAGCGCCGCAGTAGGTGCGGAGATCTGCGGGATGTCCACGATCTCCCCGAAGTCGACGAACTCGGCCGGCGCGACCGGATCGTAGAAGCGGCCGGTCCGCGGCCAGTGCACCGCGACGTTGTCCAGCCCCATCTGGCGTCACCCCTTGTGAGCACGTGTCGGATCGATCGGGTCGATCGTCCCGGTTACGGATGGTAAAGATCAAGCCGAGCACCGGTGGCGCCGCAAAGGTACGGTACGGCCGCTCTGCGCGCGACCCCCGCCCGGCCGTCGGTCCGGTCCGATTCCGTGGCGGCCCCGCCCTCGATCCCCCCTTGGCGTGTAGGGGGAGTCGCGGCCAGCGCGATTCGGGCCGCTACGGAGGTCTCAGACGCCGCGCAGGGGGTGCCGAGTGGCGTCTCTGTCGTCCGCGCACAGTAGGATTGACAGCGAGACGAAGACCCGACGCGGAGCGACGGACACGGGGGCCAGGGGGTCCTTGGTCAACGTACCGCGGCGGGTCGAGCCGATCGCGATCCGCGGGCAACCGCGGCGACCGGCGTACGCGATCCGTGACCTGGAGTTCCCGGGGGCGGTCCGTGCGCCGACGTCGCGTCCTGTCCGCCGAACCCGCGCCTCCGCGCCCTGGCGCGGCCGGCGCGAGAAAGTGGCCGAGGGTGGCAGCGCAGGACAAGCAGGAGTACGGCGCCGAGTCGATCACCGTCCTCGAGGGGCTCGAGGCGGTGCGCAAGCGGCCCGGTATGTACATCGGGTCGACCGGCGAGCGCGGTCTGCACCACCTCGTGTGGGAGGTCGTGGACAACGCCGTGGACGAGGCGCTGGCCGGCTACTGCGACACCATCGACGTGGTGCTGCTGGAGAACGGCGGCGTCCAGGTCACCGACAACGGTCGAGGCTTCCCGGTCGACCTGCACCCCAAGCTGAAGAAGCCGGGTGTCGAGGTGGCCCTGACCGTGCTGCACGCCGGCGGCAAGTTCGACGGCAAGGCGTACGCGGTCTCCGGCGGTCTGCACGGCGTCGGCGTCTCCGTCGTGAACGCCCTCTCCACCCGGATGGCAGTGGAAATCCACAAGTCCGGCTTTGTCTGGCGGCAGCAGTACTCCAACTCCAAGCCGTCGCCGCTGGAGAAGGGGGAGACCACCGACCGCACCGGCTCGGCGGTCTCCTTCTGGCCGGACCCGGACGTCTTCGAGACCGTCGACTTCGACTTCCAGACCATCTACCGGCGCCTGCAGGAGATGGCCTTCCTCAACCGTGGCCTCTCCATCCACCTGCTCGACGAGCGGGTCCCGGAGGGCGAGGAGGGCAAGCCGCGTGAGGTCACCTTCCTCTACAAGGGCGGCATCGCCGACTTCGTCCGGCACCTCAACGCCTCCAAGAACCCGATCCACAAGACGGTGGTCGAGTTCGGCGCCGAGGAGGAGGGCATGTCGGTCGAGATCGCCATGCAGTGGAACGAGTCGTACGGCGAGTCGGTCTACACCTTCGCCAACACGATCAACACCCACGAGGGCGGTACCCACGAGGAGGGCTTCCGGGCCGCGCTGACCAGCGTCGTCAACCGCTACGGCGCGGACAAGAAGCTGCTCAAGGGCGACGAGAAGCTCTCCGGCGAGGACATCCGGGAGGGCCTGGCGGCGATCATCTCGGTCAAGCTGGCCAACCCGCAGTTCGAGGGCCAGACGAAGACCAAGCTGGGCAACACGCCGGTGAAGAGCTTCGTGCAGCGGGTCTGCAACGAGTGGCTGGTCGACTGGTTCGACCGGAACCCGGCCGAGGCCAAGACCATCATCCAGAAGGCCTCCCAGGCGGCCCGGGCCCGGATCGCCGCGCAGCAGGCGCGCAAGCTGGCCCGGCGCAAGTCGCTGCTGGAGTCCGGCTCGATGCCGGGCAAGCTGGCCGACTGCCAGTCCACCGACCCGCGCGAGTCCGAGGTCTTCATCGTCGAGGGCGACTCGGCCGGCGGCTCGGCCAAGCAGGGGCGCGACCCGCGGACCCAGGCGATCCTGCCGATCCGCGGCAAGATCCTCAACGTGGAGAAGGCCCGGATCGACCGGGTGCTGAAGAACAACGAGGTCCAGGCGCTGATCACCGCGCTGGGCACCGGCATCCACGACGACTTCGACATCGAGAAGCTGCGGTACCACAAGATCGTGCTGATGGCCGACGCCGACGTCGACGGCCAGCACATCCAGACGCTGCTGCTCACCCTGCTTTTCCGCTTCATGCGGCCGCTGGTCGAACTGGGCCACGTCTACCTGGCCGCCCCGCCGCTCTACAAGATCAAGTGGAACAAGAAGGGCGACGACGCCCAGTACGCGTACTCGGACCGGGAGCGGGACGGGCTGATCGCCCTGCGCCAGCAGAAGAAGGCCAACGCCCGGCCGGACGACATCCAGCGGTTCAAGGGTCTCGGCGAGATGAACTACCCCGAGCTGTGGGAGACCACGATGAACCCGGCCACCCGCACCCTGCGCCAGGTCACGCTCGACGACGCCGCAACCGCCGACGAGCTGTTCAGCGTGCTGATGGGTGAGGACGTCGAGGCGCGCCGCTCGTTCATCCAGCGCAACGCCAAGGACGTGCGGTTCCTCGACATCTGACGGTGGTGGGCGGTCGCCGGGCGGTCCCCGGCCGACCCGCCGGTCCACAGAGTTATCCACAGCTTGGCCGGTTTCCACAGCCGTTATCCACAGCACGAAAACGACTCTGAGTCTGATAAGGGTTAACAGTGACCGATACTCCCGAGTCCATCCCGAACGAGCCGGAGATCCCGGAGACAACCGCGGCCGTCGTGGCGCACGACCGGATCGAGCCGGTCGGCCTCGAGGTCGAGATGCAGCGCTCGTACCTCGACTACGCGATGAGCGTCATCGTCGGGCGGGCCCTGCCGGACGTCCGGGACGGGCTCAAGCCGGTCCACCGCAAGATCCTTTACGCCATGTTCGACTCCGGCTACCGGCCGGACCGCGGCTACGTGAAGTGCTCCCGCGTCGTCGGTGACGTGATGGGCCAGTTCCACCCGCACGGCGACTCGGCGATCTACGACGCGCTGGTCCGGATGGCGCAGCCCTGGTCGCTGCGGTACCCGCTGGTGGACGGCAACGGTAACTTCGGCTCCCCGGGCAACGACCCGGCCGCCGCCATGCGGTACACCGAGTGCAAGCTCGACCCGCTGGCCATGGAGATGCTGCGGGACATCGACGAGGACACCGTCGACCTGCAGGACAACTACGACGGCCGGGCCAAGGAGCCCACCATCCTGCCGTCGCGGATCCCCAACCTGCTGGTCAACGGCTCCGAGGGCATCGCGGTCGGCATGGCCACCAAGATCCCGCCGCACAACCTGCGCGAGATCGGCGCGGCGGTGCAGTGGTGCCTGGAGCACCCGGAGGCGGACGAGGCGACCACCCTCGAAGCGCTGCTGGAGATCGTCAAGGGCCCCGACTTCCCCACCTACGGCCTGATCGTCGGCCAGGCCGCGATCCAGGACGCGTACCGGACCGGGCGCGGCTCGATCCGGATGCGCGCCGTGGTGGAGGTCGAGGAGGACAAGCGCGGCCGCCCCTGCCTGGTGGTCAGCGAGCTGCCCTACCAGGTGAACCCGGACAACCTGGCCGAGCGGATCGCCGAGCTGATCAAGGAGGGCAAGCTCGCCGGCATCGCCGACATCCGCGACGAGTCCTCCGGGCGTACCGGCATGCGGATCGTGCTCGTGCTCAAGCGCGACGCGGTCGCCAAGGTGGTGCTGAACAACCTCTACAAGCACACCCAGCTCCAGGAGACCTTCGGCGCCAACATGCTGGCCCTGGTCGACGGGGTGCCACGCACCCTCAACCTGGCCCAGTTCCTCCGCTACTACGTCGAGCACCAGATCGACGTCATCCGCCGGCGGACCGCGTTCCGGTTGCGCAAGGCCGAGGAGCGGGCGCACATCCTGCGCGGTCTGGCGAAGGCGCTGGACGCCCTCGACGAGGTGATCGCCCTGATTCGGCGCTCGCCCACGGTGGACGACGCCCGGCAGGGCCTGATCCGGCTGCTGGAGATCGACGAGATCCAGGCGACCGCGATCCTGGACATGCAGCTGCGCCGCCTGGCCGCCCTGGAGCGGCAGCGGATCGTCGACGACCTCACCAAGCTCGAGATCGAGATCGCCGACCTCAAGGACATCCTCGCCAAGCCGGAGCGGCAGCGGAAGATCGTCTCCGAGGAGCTCGGTGAAATCGTCGCGAAGTGGGGCGACGAGCGGCGTACGAAGATCGTGCCGTTCGAGGGCGAGGTCTCCATGGAGGACCTGATCGCCCGCGAGGACGTAGTCGTCACGATCACCCGCACCGGGTACGCCAAGCGGACCAAGGTCGACCTGTACCGCTCCCAGCGGCGCGGCGGCAAGGGCGTCAGCGGCGCCACCCTGCGGCAGGACGACATCGTCAGCCACTTTTTCGTATGCTCCACCCACGACTGGATCCTGTTCTTCACGAACAAGGGCCGCGTCTACCGGGCCAAGGCGTACGAGCTGCCGGAAGCCAGTAGGGTGGCCAAGGGCCAGCACGTGGCCAACCTGCTCGCCTTCCAACCGGACGAGCAGATCGCGCAGATCATCGAAATTCCGAACTACCAGGTGGCTCCCTACCTGGTACTGGCCACGAAGAACGGCCTGGTGAAGAAGACGCGGCTCGAGGAGTTCGACTCCCCCCGTTCCGGCGGCATCATCGCGATCAACCTGCGCGATGAGGACGAGCTGGTCGGTGCTGCCCTCGTCGCGCCCTCCGACGACCTGCTGATGGTGTCGAAGAAGGCGCAGGCCATCCGGTTCAACGCCTCCGACGAGGCGCTGCGGCCGATGGGGCGGGCGACCACGGGCGTGATCGGCATGCGCTTCACCGACGACGACGTGCTCCTGGCCATGGAGGTGGTTCGGGAGGGTCTGGACGTTCTGGTGGCCACGAACGGGGGATACGCGAAACGTACCCCGATCGAGGAATACCCGGTCCAGGGCCGGGGAGGTAAGGGCGTGCTGACTGCGAAGATCACCGAGCGACGCGGTGGTCTGGTCGGCGCGGTCGTGATCGACCCGGAGGACGAGCTGTTCGCGATCACGAGCAACGGCGGCGTCATCCGGACTCCGGTGAAGCCTGTACGCCGTACGCGTGACCGGAACACAATGGGGGTCAAGCTGATGGACCTCCCGGACGGCGTGACTATCGTGGCGATTGCTCGCAATGCCGACGAGCCTGACGAACAGGACTAGTTGAATGACGGAGACACAGGCGAAGTCGGGGAACAAGGGGACCTCGGCCACCCCGGTCGACGATGAGGCCGCCACGAGCGGCACACCGGCGGCCGGCCGCGCCGCCGTGGGCCGGGCGACCGTCCCCGCCGACGCGCCTGCCCCGAAGTTCACCCGGGCCCCCGGCATGGCACCGCCGCCCGGACAAGCCCGGGGAGGACTCGGGGGCGAGCGAG
>NZ_JAEVHN010000303.1:0-7243 GCF_016803375.1 Micromonospora sp. 4G55 | reverse complement strand
TGGTGCTGACCGACCGCTCGGTCGCCGACGACTGCTTCTGGGAGCTGTTCCGCCAGGCCCGGGCCACCAGTTTCGCCGGGGTGCCGTACACCTTCGACCAGCCTGCCGCTGCACTACTGCTACGGCCTGTCGGTGGTGAACAGTCACCTCGCCCGGGGCGCCGCGCTGGTGCTGACCGACCGCTCGGTCGCCGACGACTGCTTCTGGGAGCTGTTCCGCCAGGCCCGGGCCACCAGTTTCGCCGGGGTGCCGTACACCTTCGACCTGCTGGACCGGGTCGCTTCGCCGCGATGAACCTGCCGCACCTGCGCTACGTCACCGCCGCCGGCGGCCGGCTGGCGCCGGAGAAGGTGGTGCGCTTCGCCGAGCTGGGCCGGCGCAGCGGCTGGGACCTGTTCGTCATGTACGGGCAGACCGAGGCGACGGCCCGGATGGCGTACCTGCCGCCGGACCTGGCGGCCAGCCGACCGGAGGCGATCGGCGTGCCGGTGCCGGGCGGCGAGTTCCGGCTCGCTGCGCTGCCGGAGCAGCCGGACGGCGTCGGCGAGCTGGTGTACGCCGGACCGAACGTGATGCTCGGCTACGCCGAGCGCCCGGCCGACCTGGCGTCGGGGCGTACCGTGACCGAGCTGCACACCGGCGACCTGGCCCGCCGCGGCCCGGACGGCCTGTACGAGCTGGTGGGCCGGCGCAGCCGGTTCGCCAAGATCCTCGGCCTGCGGGTGGACCCGCAGCGGGTGGAGGCGCTGCTGGCCGCGCACGACGTGGACGCGGCCTGCCTGGGCGCGGACGACGAGCTGTTGGTGGCAGTGGCCGGCGAGGTGGATCCGGCACGGGTCCGTCGGCTGGTCGCCGGCGAGCTGGCCCTGCCACCCCGGGCGGTACGGGTGCTGGCGCTGCCGCGGCTGCCCCGGCTGGCCACCGGCAAGGTGGACTACCCGGCGCTGCGCGAGTCGGCGGCCGGTCCGGTCGCCGCGCCCGCGCCGTCGGCTCCCGCCCCGGACGACGACCTGTGCCGGCTCTTCGCCGAGGTGCTGGACCGCACCGACGTGACCCCGGAGCACAGCTTCGTCGACCTGGGCGGCGACTCGCTGTCGTACGTCGAGATGTCGGTCCGCCTGGAGCGGGCGCTCGGCCAGCTGCCGCCGAACTGGCACACCCTGCCGATCGGGGCGCTGCCCGCGCCGCGCGGCGGGCGGTCGCGCCGTCGGCGGACGCTGGAGACCAGCGTGGCGTTGCGGGCCGTGGCGATCGTGCTGGTCGTCGGC
This sequence comes from Micromonospora sp. 4G55, assembly GCF_016803375.1. Taxonomy (NCBI): domain Bacteria; kingdom Bacillati; phylum Actinomycetota; class Actinomycetes; order Micromonosporales; family Micromonosporaceae; genus Micromonospora; species Micromonospora sp. 4G55. The sequence goes on along the minus strand of NZ_JAEVHN010000303.1, from coordinate 5,975 downwards.
TCGCACATCCCGATGTTCACCCTCACCGGCGGGGCGCACCTCCTGCTCGGGGTGGCCGGCTTCAACTTCGCCCGGTTCCTGCTGACCGACGCCGGACGGACCGACCGGCTGCGTCAGGTCCGCTCCGCCCTGGCCCGGATCGTGCTGCCCACGACCGCCTGGATCGCGGCGATGCTGGTGCTCACCGACCAGTACCGGTGGAGCAACCTGCTGCTGCTCAACAGCCTCGTCGGCCCAGACGACGGGCGCACCGAGTGGCACTTCTGGTTCGTCGAGGCGCTGGTCTACATCCTGGTCGCGGTGGCCGTCCTGCTGGCGGTGCCGGCGATGGACCGGCTGGAACGCCGCCACCCGTTCGGGCTGCCGGTGACCCTCGCCGGGCTCGGGCTGCTCAGCCGCTACGACGTCTTGGGCCTGGACGCCCGGTACGACCTGCCGACGGCGGTCGTGGCGTTCTGGCTCTTCGCGCTCGGGTGGGCGGCGGCCCGCGCCGACGGGGTACGGCAGCGGCTGCTGGTCACCGCCGCCGCGGCGGCCACCGTGCCGGGCTTCTTCGGCCAGCCGCAGCGGGAGGCGTTGATCGTGGCCGGGTTCGCGCTGCTGGTCTGGCTGCCGACCGTGCCGAGCCTGGGTCCGCTGAACCGGGTGGCCGGTGTGCTGGCGGGCAGCTCCCTGTACATCTACCTGACCCACTGGCAGGTCTACCCGCACCTGCGCGACCAGCCACTGCTGGCCCTGGTGGCGTCGCTGGCGCTGGGCGTCGGGTACGCGGCCCTGGTGCAGCGGGCCGGACCGGTCATCAACGGATTGTTGAAAAGATTCCGTTGACACGGTGGGCGCGATGGGGTCTGCTGGAGGCGTGACCGACGACGCCTTCACCGCCCCCGACGCGGCCCGCGCCCGCGCCCACCGCACCTACGCCGCGCTGGAACGCATCACCGCGCGGCACGCCGGGACCGAGGCGCGCCGCCGGCGCCACACCAACCCGTACCTGGCCGATCCGTACGAGGCGGTCGCGCTGGTGACCGCCCTCGCCGCCGGCGGGGCGGAGCGGGAGCCCGGTGAGGAACCGGTCGACGAGGCCGACCTGACGGCGGCGTTGACCCTCCTGCCCCACCTGCGCGCCGAGCTCGACACGCTGGAGGCCGGGCTGCTGACCCTCGCCCGGGGGCGCGGCATGACCTGGCAGGCGATCGCCTTCGGGCTGGGGCTGGGCAGCGCACAGGCCGCCAAGCAGCGCTTCGAGCGGGTGTCCGCCCGCACCGCCGGCACCGACTGACCGCGATCGCGCTCTTGCCGGCCGACCGCAACGCCGAGAGACCGGCTTCCCGACCGCCCGATCGGGGCCGAGGCGCCGGCTTGCCGACCGCCCGGTCGGCGCCGAGGCGCTGGCTTCCGGGCTGCCCGGTCGGCGCGGAGGTGCCCCGGGGCTGGACGGGTCGGAGAGACTGTGCCGGTGACCGCTGCCACCGGGAGGACGCGATGACGCGCGACGAGATGCTGGCGTACTGCCTCGGGAAGCCGGCGCCCGGCTGGACCAGCCCTGGGAGGGCGACGAGGTGGTGAAGGTGGGAAGCCGGATCTTCGCCTTCCTCGGCTCGCCGGACGGAGAGGCGCGGGTCGGCGTGAAGTGCGGCCCGAACCGGGAGGTCGCCGACGAGTGGATCCACCGGTTCCCGGACGACGCGAAGGCGTCGGCGTACATCGGGCGGTCGGGGTGGAACTCGCTGCGCCTGAACGGCGCGATCCCGGACGACGAGCTGATCGAGGCCGTCGACGGCTCGTACGAGGCGGTGGTGGCGAAGCTGCCGAAACGGGAGCGGCCGACGGTGTGAGGGTCGCGCGGCGTCGCGCCGCGCCGACCCGTCGACCTCAGCGGGGTACGACCCGCTCGCTGCTCCACTCCCGCCAGCCGGCCAGCTTGTCCGCGGCGGCGGCGAGCTGGTCGGCCACCGGGCCGGGGCCGGTGGAGCCGGGCGTGGTCCGGGCGGCCAGCGCCGAGCGGACCGAGAGCACGTCGCGCACGCTCGGGTCCAGGTGCTCGCTGACCGTGGCGAGGTCGTCGTCGGAGACCTCGTCCAGGGCGCAGTCCCGGGCCACGCAGAGCGCGACGAGCTTGCCGGTGATCTCGTGCGCGTCGCGGAACGGCACGCCCTTGCGGACGAGCCAGTCGGCCACCTCGGTGGCCAGCGAGAAGCCCACCGGCGCGGCGGCCACCAGCCGGTCGACGCGTACCGTCATGGTGGAGATCATCCCGGCGAGCGCCGGCAGCAGCAGTTCCAGGGTGTCGACCGCGTCGAAGGCCGGCTCCTTGTCCTCCTGCATGTCCCGGTCGTAGGTCATCGGCAGGCCCTTGAGCATGGTGAGCACGCTCATCAGCCCGCCGACGAGGCGGCCCGACTTCCCCCGGGCCAGCTCGGCGATGTCCGCGTTCTTCTTCTGCGGCATGATCGACGAGCCGGTGGCGAAGGCGTCGTCGAGCTCCACCCAGCCGAACTCGTGCGAGGTCCAGAGCACCACCTCCTCGCCGAGGCGGGACAGGTGCACCCCGACCAGCGCGGTGACGAAGAGGAACTCGGCGACGAAGTCCCGGTCGGCGACGGCGTCCATCGAGTTGGCGAACGACGTACGGAAGCCCAGCTCCTTGGAGACGGCCACCGGGTCCAGCGGCAGGCCGGAGCCGGCCAGCGCGCCCGCCCCGAGCGGGCTGATCGCGGCCCGGTGGTCCCAGTCGCGCAGCCGCTCCAGGTCGCGCAGCAGCGGCTGCACGTGGGCGAGCAGCCAGTGTCCGAAGGTGACCGGCTGGGCGTGCTGGAGGTGGGTCATCCCGGGCGCGGCAGTGTCCACGTGCCGCTCGGCCTGCTCGACCAGCGCCTCGGCCAGCTCGACCAGCCGGGCGGCCACGCCCCGGGCGTGGTCACGCAGGTAGAGCCGCAGGTCGGTGGCGACCTGGTCGTTGCGGGACGCCCGGCGCGCAGCTTGCCGCCGAGGCTGCCGAGCCGCTCCAGCAGGCCGCGCTCCAGGGCGGTGTGCACGTCCTCGTCGTCGATGGTCGGGCGGAACTGCCCGGAGGCGCAGGCCGCCTCCAGATCGTCCAGCGCCGCCAGGATGCGGCCCAGCTCCTCCGGGTCGAGCAGGCCCGCGCCGGCCAGCACCCGGGCGTGCGCCCGGGAGCCGGCGATGTCGTACGGGGCGAGGCGCCAGTCGAACTGGACACTCACCGACAGCCGCGCGAGGGCTTCGGCGGGGCCACCGGCGAACCGGCCACCCCACAGGCTCGTCCGGTTGGTGGCGGCGCTGTTCTCGGTCAGGCTCTTGTCGTCCACGCCGCCCATTGTGGTTGCCACGGTTCCTAGCCGCCCAGCCGGGCGTCCCGTGCGGCGGCCATCTTGCTCGGCAGGCCCCACAGCTGCACGAAACCCTTCGCCAGGGACTGGTCGAAGGTGTCGCCGGTGTCGTAGGTGGCCATGCCGAAGTCGTAGAGGCTGGCCTCGGAGCGCCGGCCGGTGACGGTGGCCCGGCCGCCGTGCAGGGTGAGCCGCACCTCGCCGGAGACGTGCCGCTGGGCGTCGTCGATGAAGGCGTCCAGGCTGTCCTTGAGCGGCGAGAACCAGAGGCCGTCGTAGACCAGCTCGCCCCAGCGCTGGTCGACGCCGCGCTTGAACCGGGCCAGGTCGCGCTCGACGGTGACCGCCTCCAGCTCCTGGTGGGCGATGATCAGCGCGATCGCGCCGGGGGCCTCGTACACCTCGCGGCTCTTGATGCCGACGAGGCGGTCCTCGACCATGTCGAGCCGGCCGACGCCCTGGGCGCCGGCGCGCCGGTTCAGCTCCAGGATCGCCTGGTACGGGGTGACGGTCTCGCCGTCGATGGCGACCGGGTTGCCGGCGTCGAAGGTGATCACGACCTCGTCGGCGTCGCGCGGCTCGGCCGGGTCGGCGGTGTAGGAGTACAGGTCCTCGATGGGACCGTTCCAGATGTCCTCCAAGAAGCCGGTCTCCACCGCACGACCCCAGAGGTTCTGGTCGATGGAGTACGGCGACTTGGCCGACACGTCGATCGGCAGGCCCTTCTCCTCGGCGAAGGCGATGGCCTTGTCCCGCGTCCAGGCGAAGTCCCGGGCCGGGGCGATGATCTTCAGGTCGGGGGCGAGGGCGCTCAGCCCGACCTCGAAGCGGACCTGGTCGTTGCCCTTGCCGGTGCAGCCGTGCGAGACGATCGTGCCGCCGTGCTTGCGGGCCGCGGCCACCAGGTGCTTGACGATCAGCGGCCGGGACAGCGCGGAGACCAGCGGGTAGCGGTCCATGTAGAGGGCGTTGGCGCGCATCGCCGGCAGGCAGTAGTCGCGGCGAACTCGTCACGCGCGTCGACCACCTCGGACTCGACGGCGCCGCAGTCCAGCGCGCGCTGCCGGATGGCGTCGAGGTCCTCGCCGCCCTGTCCGACGTCGACGGCCACCGCGACGATCTCGGCGCCGGTCTGCTCGGCGAGGTACGGAATGGCCACGGAGGTGTCGAGACCCCCGGAGTAGGCAAGGACGACCCGCTCGGTCATGGTGTGGTGCTCCCTTCAACATTTTCTTCCCGGCGGGCCCACCCGGCGAGCTTGTCGCCGAGCGCGGCCCCGCCGACGGCCTCGCGGGCCACGACGAGGATGGTGTCGTCGCCGGCGATGGTGCCGACGATCTCGGGCAGGCCCGCTCGGTCCAACGCGCTGGCCAGGTAGTGGGCTGCGCCCGGCGGGGTGCGCAGTACGGCGATGTTGCCGCTGGAGTCGACCCCGTTGAGCAGCTCGCGCAGCAGCCGGACCAGCCGGGCCGGGGCGGCCTCGGCGTCGCGCAGCGGTCGCTGGCCGTCCTCCGGGATCAGGTAGACGCCCCGCCCGTCGCCGCCGCGGGCGGTGACCGCGCCCAGCTCCTTGAGATCGCGGGAGAGGGTGGCCTGGGTGACCTGGATGCCGTCGGTGGCGAGCAGGTCGGCCAGCTCGGTCTGCGAGTGGATCGCCTTGTCGCGGATCAGCTCGACGATGCGGCCGTGCCGGGCGGCGCGGGTCAGCGGGGCGGTCATGTGGAGGCCTCCAGGAGATACGTCAGCAGCGCCTTCTGGGCGTGCAGGCGATTCTCCGCCTGGTCGAAGACCGCGCTGCGCGGCCCGTCGAGCACCTCGTCGGTGATCTCCTCGCCCCGGTGCGCGGGCAGGCAGTGCAGCACGATCACGTCGGTCGCGGCGTGGGCCAGCAGCGCGTCGTTGACCTGGTACGGCCGGAACGGGGTGAGCCGGTCCAGCCCGTCGTCCTCCTGGCCCATCGAGGTCCAGGTGTCGGTGGCGACCACGTCGGCCCCGCGGACCGCCTCGACCGGGTCGACGAGCGCCCGGACCGATCCGCCGGTGCCGAGGGCGATCTTCTCGGCCCGGGCCACCACGTCGGGGTCGGGCTGGAAACCGGCCGGGCCGGCGACCCGCACGTGCATCCCGGCGGTCGCGCCGGCGAGCAGGTAGGAGTGCGACAGGTTGTTGGCGGCGTCCCCGACGTACGCCAGGGTCCGGCCTCGGGTGCCGCCGCAGTGCTCGCGGACGGTGAGCAGGTCGGCCAGCAGCTGGCAGGGGTGGTAGCCGTCGGTGAGGGCGTTGATCACCGGCACGGTGGCGTGCGAGGCGACCTCGGCGATCCGGTCGTCGCCGTGGGTGCGCAGCACGATCGCGGCGACGTAGCGGGACAGCACCCGCCCGGCGTCGGCGAGAGACTCGCCCCGCCCGAAGTGGGTGACCTGGGTGTCCACGACCAGGGGGTGGCCGCCCAGCTCGGCGATGCCGGCGTCGAAGGAGATCCGGGTGCGCAGGCTCTGCTTGTCGAAGAGCACCGCCACGACCGCGGCCCGGCCAGCGGCGTGTACGCGAACCGGTCGGCCTTCATCCGGGCGGCCAGGTCGAGCACGGTGGACTGCTCGGCCGGGGTCAGGTCGTCGTCGCGCAGGA
>NZ_JAEVHN010000302.1:0-7255 GCF_016803375.1 Micromonospora sp. 4G55 | reverse complement strand
CCTGACCGACAGGACGGCGCGGGCCGTCCGCGGGCGCCCGGCCCGGCGGCGGTCGGGCCCGGATACGACGAACCGCCTGCCGGCGTCACGCGGACGCCGGCAGGCGGTTCGGGCCGTCTCACACCTCGTGGGTGGCGACGATCTCCCGCTTCTCGGCGAAGTGGCAGGCGCTCGGGTGGTCCGAGCCCTGTCGGATCTGCAGCAGCGGCGGCTGCTCGGCGCAGATGTCCTGCGCCTTCCAGCACCGGGTGCGGAACCGGCAGCCCGAGGGCGGCGACACCGGGGACGGGACGTCACCGGTGAGCCGGATGATCGCCTTGTTGTCCCGCAGCGTCGGGTCCGGCACCGGCACCGCCGACAGCAGCGCCTGGGTGTACGGGTGGGTCGGCCCCTCGTAGATCTGGTCCTCGGTGCCGATCTCCACGATCTTGCCGAGGTACATCACCGCGACCCGGTCGGAGAGGTGACGCACCACCGACAGGTCGTGGGCGATGAACACGTACGACAGGCCGAGCTCGTTCTGGAGCTTCTCCAGCAGGTTCATCACCTGCGCCTGGATCGAGACGTCCAGGGCCGAGACGGGCTCGTCGCAGATGATCACCTCGGGCCGCAGGGCGAGCGCCCGGGCGATGCCGATGCGCTGGCGCTGACCGCCGGAGAACTGGTGCGGGTACCGGTTGATGTGCTCCGGGTTGAGGCCCACCAGGTCGAGCAGTTCCTTGACCTTGTCCCGGCGGCTGCCCTTCGGCGCCACCTCCGGGTGGATCTCGAACGGCTCGCCGATCAGGTCGCCGACCGTCATCCGCGGGTTGAGTGAGGTGTACGGGTCCTGCATGACCAGCTGGATCTGCCGGCGCAGCCGACGCAGCGCGCCGCCGGACAGCTTGGAGATGTCCTGGCCCTTGAAGAGCACGCTGCCGGCGGTCGGCTTCTCCAGGTTCATCAGCACCCGGCTCAGCGTCGACTTGCCGCAGCCGGACTCGCCGACCACGCCCAGGGTCTCACCGGCCCGCAGGTCGAAGGAGACGCCGTCGACGGCCTTGACGTGACCGATGGTCTTCTTGAACACCACACCGCGGGTGACGGGGTAGTGCTTGACCAGGTCGCGTACCTCGAGGATGTTCTCAGACACGGTTCACCAGCTCCTCGGCGAAGTGGCAGGCGCTGGCCCGACCGGCGCCGATCTGCAGCAACGGGGGGAGCTTCTCGCGGCACACCGGCTGCGCCATGGGGCAGCGCGGGTTGAACGGGCAGCCCGGCGGGATGTTCATCAGGTTCGGCGGGAGGCCCTTGATCGTGCGGAGCTGCTGGCCCTTCTCGTCCAGGCGGGGGATCGAGTCAAGCAGGCCGAGGGTGTACGGGTGCCCCGGCTTCGCGTACAGGTCGTACACGTCGGCTTCCTCGACGATCCGACCGGCGTACATGACCGCGATCCGGTCCGCGACGTCGGCGACCACGCCGAGGTCGTGGGTGATCAGGATCATGCCCATCCGCCGCTCCCGCTGGAGCTCGCCGAGCAGGTCCATGATCTGGGCCTGCACGGTCACGTCCAGCGCGGTGGTCGGCTCGTCGGCGATCAGCACCTCCGGGTCGAGCGCCAGCGACATCGCGATCATGGCGCGCTGCCGCATACCACCGGAGAACTGGTGCGGGTAGTTGCTGAACCGGCCCTTGGCGTTCGGGATCTTGACCTGGTCGAGCATCTCGATCGCGCGCTTCTTGGCGTCCGCGCGGCTCATGCCGCGACGGATGCGGAACTGCTCGGCGATCTGGAACCCGACGGTGAAGACGGGGTTCAGCGCGGAGAGCGAGTCCTGGAAGATCATCGCGATGCCCTCGCCGCGGATGCGGCGGCGCTCCTCGGCGGACATCTTGAGCATGTCCTTGCCGTGGAAGCGGACCTGACCGCCGGTGACGAAGCCGGGCGGCATGTCGAGGATGCCCATGATGGTCTGCGCGGTGACGCTCTTACCGGAGCCGGACTCGCCGAGCACGGCGAGGGTCTCCCCCGCGTCGACGTGGTAGGTGACTCCGTTGATGACCTTGGCGACGCCGTCCCGGGTGCGGAACTCCACCCGCAGGTCGTCGACCTCGAGCAGCCGGCCCGAGGGGCGGCCGGATCCGTCGGCGCCCGGCGCGGTCTGCTCGGACACGAGAATGTCGGACAACTCAGTCTCCCCTAGCGGAGTTTCGGATCGAGGGCCTCGCGGACGGCCTCACCGAGCATGACGAAGCTCAGCACGGCGGTCACGAGGAACGCGGAGGGGAAGAAGAGCAGGAACGGCGACGGCCGCAGGTAGTTCTGCGCTTCGTTGATCATGATTCCCCAGGAGACCACCGGGCTCTTCAGGCCGATACCCAGGAAGGAGAGCGTGGCCTCGGCGCCGATGAACGAGCCGATCATGATCGTCCCGTACACCAGCAGCGGCGCCAGGCAGTTCGGCAGCAGGTGCTTGAGGATGATCCGACCGGTGCCGGCGCCCATGGCGCGGGCCGCGACGATGTAGTCGGCCTCCTTGGTGGCCAGCACCGAGGAGCGCATCAGTCGCATGACCACCGGCCAGCTCAGCAGCACGAGCGACGCGATGACCAGTCCCTTGATCTCCCACTCGCTGTTGCTCGACCCCGCACCGTTGAAGGTGGTCAGGATGACGATCGCACCGAGGACGAACGGCAGGCCGAAGAAGACGTCCGCGATCCGGGAGAGCAGACCGTCGACCCAGCCGCCCTTGTAGCCGGCGATGATGCCCATCGTCCCGCCGATCAGCATGGTGCCGATCACCGAGAGCAGGGACACCACGATCGAGGCGTTGGCGCCGTAGATGACCCGGGCGTAGACGTCGCGACCCTGCACGTCGTAGCCGAACCAGGCGTCGCCCGAGGGCTCCACCCGGCTGCGGGCGAGCGCGCCGTTGGTCGGGTCACCCGAGGTGAACAGCGACGGGAATACCGACATCAGCACGAAGATCAGGATGAACGTGGCGGAGATCCAGAACAGCGGCTTGCGCCGCAGGTCCCGCCAGGCGTCACCGAGCAGGCCGCGGGGCTTCTCCTTGCGGGCGCCCTCCGGCTGACCGGCGGTGACCGGCGCACCGATCTCGGCCGGCTGCTCCGGTCGGGGGGTGCTGACGATGGAAGCGGCACTCGGGTCACTCATGCCCGCACCTCCCTCTGCTCGGCGCGGGCCTGGTTGCCCGCGCACGTGGCGATGATGGTTCGTTCGCGGCGCTCACTCATAGCGGATCCTCGGGTCCAGGGCGGCGTAGAGCAGGTCCACCACGAGGTTCATCAGGAGATAGACCAGCACCAGGACGACCACGATCGAGACAACCGTAGCGCTCTCCTTGGTGACGATCGCCCGGAGGACCTGGCGGCCGATGCCGTTGATGCCGAAGATGCCCTCGGTGATGATCGCGCCACCCATCAGGGCGCCGAGGTCGGTGCCGAGCAGCGTCACCACCGGGATCAGGGAGTTGCGCAGCAGGTGGATACCGACCACCCGGCGCATGGGCAGGCCCTTGGCGATGGCCGTCCGCACGTAGTCGGCCCGGCGGTTCTCCGCGATGCTGGTACGCGAGACCCGGGCGATGTACGCCATCGATGCGCTACCCAGCACGAAGCCTGGGAGGATCAGTTCGGAGATCCGCATCTCGTTCGACACCGTCGGGGTGACGATGCCCCACTTGACGCCGAAGAGCCACTGGAGCACGAAGCCGACGACGAAGACCGGCAGCGCGATCAGGAAGAGCGTCGAGATCAGGACCAGGTTGTCCAGGAAGCCGTTGCGCCGCAGACCGGTGAGCACACCGGCGGTCAGACCGATGAGCGCCTCGATGAGCAGGGCGACCGCGGCCAGCTTCAGCGTGTTGGGGTACGACGTCGCGATGATGTCGTTCACCGAGCGGCCGGACCAGGTCGAGCCGAAGTCCCCCTGGAAGAGGTTCTTCATGTAGACCGCGTACTGCACGATCCACGGCTCGTCGAGGTGGTACTTCTCGGTCATCATGGCGATGTAGTTATCCGGGCAGCCCCGATCACCGCACTTGCCGGCGAACGGGTCACCGGGAACCGCCCAGACGAGCGCGTAGATCATTAACGTCGTGCCGATGAACACCGGGACGAGTTGGAGCAGCCGTCTCAACAGATAACGGCCCATGGGGTGGTCCTCCAGACAGGGGGCGCGTCGGACGGCCGACACGGGTGACAACGTTGCGAGGGAATGTTGTACACCCCCTCGCGGAACGGCCCCGGGCCGGCTCACCGGTAGGCGAGCCCGACCCGGGGTCAGACCGTTCGGATCAGAGCTCGACCGAGGTGATGTCAAGCTCGCCGACGTTGGTCAGCTCCATCTTCTTGATCTTCTCCGAGTGACCGGACTGCTGGCCACCGAAGTAGACCGGCACAGTCGGGACGTCGGCGTCGATCTTCGCCACGGCCTGCTCGAACAGCGCGTGCGAGGCCTCGAGGCTCGGGGCACCGCTGGCCTGCTTGGCCAGGGCGTCGACCTCGGGGTTGCTGTACAGACCGTCGTTCGAGGAACCACCGGTCACGTAGAGCGGGTTGACCCAGTTCTCGACGTCCGGGTAGTCCTGCTGCCAGCCGGCGCGGTACATGCCGTCCATCTTGTGGGCGTTGATGTTCTGGCGGAACACCGCGAAGGTCGGCACGCCGACGGCGACGGCGTCGATCTGCAGGGTGGTCTTGATCTGCTGCGCGACGGCTTCCATCCACTCCTTGTGGCTGGCGTCCGCGTTGTAGTAGAGCTTCAGCTGGCCCTTGAAGCCGCCAGCCTTGGCGAGCAGCTGCTTGGCCTGCTCCGGGTCGTACTTGCAAGCGGTGCAGTTGCCCGGCTTGGCACCCGGGGTCAGCGGGTTGGCCCAGCTGTCGGCCGGCTTGCGGTTGCCGAAGAAGATCTTGTCGCTGATCTCCTGGCGGTTGACCGACAGCGAGATCGCCTTACGCAGGTCCGCGTTCTTGAAGCGGGCGTCGTAGACCGGGAAGGCGATGATGCCGGTCACCGGGGTGGTGGAGGAGATGGCCCGGTCGCCCAGGTCGTTCTTCCAGTTGTCACCCGCGAGGGAGGAGACCGGAACCTGCTGCTGGAAGTCCAGGTTGCCGGAGACCAGGTCGTTGTAGGCCGCCGTGTCGTCCTGGTAGATCTTGACGGTGACGTCCTTGATCTTCATCTTGTCGCGCAGGGAGTAGTCGTCGAACCGCGTCAGCTTGATCGCGACGTTGTTCTCCCAGGACACGAACTTGACCGGGCCGTTACCGATCGGCTTCTTGCCGAAGTCCTCCGCCTTGCCGGCGAAGAAGGCGTCCGGCAGCGGCATGAAGGTGCTGTAGCCGAGCTTGGTCGGGAACACGGCGGTCGGCGCGGCCAGCGTGACCTCGAAGTTCCAGTCGTCGACGACCTTCAGGCCGGACATGGTCTTCGACTTGGGCTCGGGGGCCTTCTTCGGGCCGTCCTCGTCCGGGTCGGTGGTGTTGACGTCCGCGAAGCCCGCGATGTCGGCGAAGAAGCTGGAGTTCTGCGCGCCGTTCGGCGAGTACGCGCCCCAGTTCCAGGCGTCCACGAAGTTCTTGGCCTTGACGACGGTGCCGTCGTGGAACTTCGTGTTCTGCTTGATCTTGATCTTGTAGACCTTGGAGTCGGTCGTCTCGATCGACTCGGCCAGCGCGTTCTGCGGCGCGCCACCGTTGTTCGGGTACTCGACCAGGCCGGTGAACAGCCAGTCGATGATCTTGCCACCACCGGTCTCGGTGGTGTTCGACGGAACCAGGGGGTTCTCCGGCTCCGTACCGTCGACGACGATGCTGCCGTCAGAGCTCTTGGCGGCGGTGCCGCCCTCGTCGTCATTGGTGGAGCAGCCGGACGCGATGAGCGCGAATGCCGCGCCCACGGCGATGGCGCCGCTCGCCCGCTTCGAGACTCTCATTCCGAGGGGCCTCCTCTTTCGTAACCTGGTTCCGTCGTGGGTTTCACGCACGCATGGGGGTGACGCCGCCGGTGACCCCGTGTCGCAGGTCACCGGTACTACCGCAGAGAAATCGGGACACCCCAGGGGGACCGATCCGCCGGGCCACCGCACCACTGGAGCTCGACACCGCGCAGGCTCGACGGCCACGAACCGCGCTGGTGGGCGGTGCCGTGGTCGGCGGGACGTACGGGGTGCCTCACGCCAGGGGTGAGGTGCTGCCACTGTGACACCCACCGGCCCATTACGTGAAGGTGCCGTTATCAAGACGTTAGTTGCCCGCCACGTTGCCGATACTTGGGAAAAGATCATGAAGTGCCCTGGTCGTCCGGCTCTGAGCAGGTAAGACATCAAGGCACCGCATCTCCGCACCACCCGTAGGCTCGGGGCTTGTGAGCTTCCCCGCCTCCGCTCCGGCGCTCTCCGACGTCCACCGAGCGCTGGCCGTTTTTGCCCATCCGGATGATGTCGACTTCGGCTGTGCGGGCACCATAGCAGGCTGGGTGGAGGACGGCGTGGAGGTGGCGTACCTGATCGTCACCCGCGGCGACGCGGGTGGCTTCGACGCCACCGCCCGCGAGCGGATACCCCGGTTGCGCGAGGCCGAGCAGCGCGCGGCGGCCACCGCCGTCGGGGTGACCCGGGTGGACTTCCTCGACGGGTACGCCGACGGCACCGTCACGCCGACGCTCGACCTGCGCCGGGACGTCACCGCGGCCATCCGGCGGTTCCGCCCCGACCGGGTGCTGACCAACTCGCCGCTGCGCCGGTGGGAGCACCTCGCCGGGCCGAGCCACCCCGACCACCTCGCCGTGGGCGAGGCGACCACCTGCGCCGTCTACCCGGACGCCCGCAACCCCTTCGCCCACCCGGAGCTGCTCGCGCAGGGCCTCCGGCCGTGGGTGGTCCGGGAGATCTGGTACGCCGGCGGCCCCGACCCGGACCACGCCGTGGACATCACCGACCAGATCGATCGCAAGATCGCGGCGATGCGGGCGCACTCCTCGCAGACCGACCGGCTGGACCTGGAGACCTGGGTGCGTGACCGGCTCACCGCGGTCGCCGACAACGCCGGGCTACCGTCGGGCCGGCTGGCCGAGGCGTTCACCGTGCTGCGTACCGAGTGACCCCCCGCCGCCCCGGACCACCGCGCGCCCCGGCCGACCCGGAACGGACTCCGGCCCCGGCACCACAGGGTGCGCGGAGGGGGTGGTTCGTCAGGCGGTGAAGCGCACCTTGCGGCGGCGGACCACCAGCAGGGCGACCGCACCCACGGC
>NZ_JAEVHN010000301.1:0-7273 GCF_016803375.1 Micromonospora sp. 4G55 | reverse complement strand
GGTCGTCCCCGGCCACGGGACACGCGACCGCCGCAAACCGTCGATCAACCGAGCAGCGTCAGCCGGCCAGGTGGCCCCAGTCGTCCTCCAGGTCGCGCCAGGGGCCCTGCGCCGCCACCACCCCGTCGTGCAGGACCACCACGTGGTCGGCCCGAACCAGGGCCGCGCGTTTCGAGGTCGAGCCGACCACGGTCACGCCGTGCTCGCGCAGTGCCGCCCAGAGCGCCAGCTCGGTGGTGACGTCCAGCGCCGACGAGACGTCGTCGGCCACCAGCAGCTCGGTACGCGGCGCCAGCGCCCGGGCCAGCGCCAGCCGCTGCAACTGGCCGCCGGAGAGCCGGGTCCCCTTGTGGCCGATGAGCAGCCCGAGCCCACCCCCGGCCGCGCCAGGTCGTGGTCGAGCTGCGCGGTCGACACCGCCCCGGCCGCGTCCACCTCGTGGCCGAGCGCGATGTTGTCGGCGACCGTGCCGGAGAGCACCCGGGGCAGCTGCCCGACGTACCCCACCTGCTGCGGACGCAGGAACAGCTCCGGCTCGGTCACCGGTTCGCCGTTCCAGCGCAGCGTGCCGGTGTGGTGCACGATCCCGGCCAGCGCGCGCAGCAGCGAGGACTTGCCGGCGCCGACCGGCCCGACCACCAGCACCAACTGCCCCCGGTCGACGGTCAGGTCGACGTCCCGCACGGCCAGGGTGCCGTCGGAGTGCAGCGCCCCGAAGCCGGCCAGCTCCAGCCGGCGCAGCGGACGCCGGGCCGGCGGCACGGGCGCGGGCGCGGTCCCGGCGGCCAGGTCGACCCCGGGAACCGCCGCCGAGTACGTCCCGACCCCGCACATCGCCGTCGTCCGCCGGGTCCAGACCCGCGCCGACGGGTAGTGCGAGACCAGCGACGCGGTGGTCCAGGCGAACCAGCGGGCCGCGCCCAGCGTGGAGACCGCCACCAGGGTCGCCCCGGCGGAGAGCCCACCGGCCAGGTAGAGCGCCCACGCGCCGATCGGCAGGAGGCCGCTGACCAGCGACGGCGTGGACCGTGCCCACACCTGCGCGGAGATCTCCCGGCGCTGCCGGTCGCTGCGCACGGTGTCCAGGGCGGCCAGGTGGGTCAGCACCGGCCGGGTGGCGCCGGCCAGCTTCACCGTGCGGGCCGCGGAGAGCGCGGAGACCAGCGCGGTGGCGAAGGCCGCCCGCGCCGCCACCGTGCCCCGGGCGGACCGCTCCAGCCGGGGCCCGAAGAGCGTCGCCGCCAGCCCGGAGACCACCATCGTCCCGGCGAAGAAGAGCGCCGGTACGAAGCTGCCGGTCACCGCCGTCATGGTGGCCACGATCGCCAGGGCGATGAACTGGTCCATCAGGTTGTCGGCGAGCTGCACCACCCGCTCGGTGTCGCCGCTCTGGGCGACCACCTCCGCCGGGGTGTGCCCGCTGACCCGGCGCGCCCCGGTCTGCCCGTGCACCAGGCGCAGGCTGATCCGCAGCATCTGGCGTACCCACCACTGCGGGAACCACAGGTTGGTGTAGAACGGCAGCGGCAGGACGACCAGCAGCGCGGCGGCGATGCCGAGCGCGGGCAGCCACGGGCTGCCGCCGTCGACCACGTCCGCCCAGAGCCAGGGCAGCACCGCGCCGTCCCGCGACGGCATCTCCTGGTTCACCGGGTACCACCGCCTGTTCCGATCGCGAGGTGAGCCGTCTGCGGGTCGTGCATGGGTCAGGCCGGGCTGGCCGTGGACCGGGGCGCCGCGTCGACCTTGACGAGGTCGCCGAACTCGGGGAACTGCGCGATGGCCTGCTCGGCGGTCAACGCCGGCGTACGGGGGCCGCGCAGCACCGCCCAGAGGAAGGCGGGCGTCATCATCCGGGTCATCGGCGCGCAGAGCGACGCCACGTTGAACACGGTGTTGATGACCATCCGGTTGCCGCAGCCGGTCCGGGCGACCCGGGCGGCCATCTTGTTGGCGAACGCGCCGCCGCGCAGCGGCACGTTGGCCCGCACGTGCGGCAGCCCCTGGTCGGTGTTGACGGCGATCTGCCAGGCGCCCTGGTTGATCTTCGCGATGGCGGCCTGCACGTTGCGGGAGAAGCCGGCCCGCAGACCCCGCACGTCCAGCTCGGTGCGCAGCGCCAACGCGCACTGCGCGGCGACCGACATGCCGGTGCCGTGCACCGGGTTCAGCGCCTGGGCGGCGTCGCCGATCACCAGGAAGCCCTCCGGCACGGGCAGCTTCTCGAAGCGCCGCCGCTGGTCGGGGATGCTCCGGTAGGCGCGGATCGGCCCGGCCGGGCGGGCCTGGGCGATCAGGTCGGCGATGATCGGGTGGTGCCGTTCCCGGGCGAACTGCGCGAAGCCCTCCTCGTCGGTGGGGGGCTCGCCGCCCCGGCTGCCGAAGAGGCTGAGGATCCAGCGGCCGTTCTCCATCGGCAGCAACCCGGCGCCCTGGCCGGGGCGGCCGGTGCCCGCCTGCATCTGGATCATCACGCCGGGGAAGTCGTCGCGGGTGCCGGGCGGCGCGGTGAACCAGCGGCTGACGTAGACGATGCCGGCGTCCACCACGTCCTCGCGGACCTGGGGCAGGCCCAGGTCGACCAGCCACTTCGGGGCGCTGGTGGCCCGGCCGGTGGCGTCGACCACCAGGTCGGCGTCGAGGGTGCGCTCCGCGCCCCCCTGCTCGACCCGCACGCCGGTGACCCGGTCGGCGTCGCCGACCAGCCCGGTGACCCGGGTGCCCTCCCGGACGCCGATCCGCGGCTCGCGCAGCACCTGCTCGCGGACCACGTGGTCGAGCAGTTCCCGGCTGCACAGCAGCAGGTACGCGTCGGTGTCCAGCCGTTCCATCCAGCCCTCGGGGCCGCGGGCCAGCGCGCCGGAGGGCAGCCCCCGGCGCTTGGCGCCGGCGGCGTACAGCCGGTCGGTGACGCCGGGCAGCAGCTGGTCGAGGGCCTCGACGCCGCCGCGCATGAGGATGTGGCTGTGGTGGCCCTGCGGCAGCCCCTTGCGCGGCTGCGGCTCGGCGGGGAGCTGGTCCCGTTCGACGACGGTGACCTCGTCGACGGCGCGGGCCAGCGCGGCGGCGGCGAGCATCCCGGCGAGGCCGCCGCCGAGGACGACGGCCCGGCTCACTGCTCGATCCCCGAGGTGGCGAGGAAGAGCTTCATCCGCCGCTCGGCGAGCTCCGGGTCCGGCAGCGCGCCGAGGCTGTCGGCCAGCCGGTACGCGGCAGCCAGGTGCGGCACCGAGCGGGCCGACTGCTCGCCCCAGACCATCCGGAAGTGGTCGTGGTGCCCGGCCAGCCAGCCGAGGAAGACCACTCCGGTCTTGAAGAAGAAGATGCTGCGGCCCTCGCCGCTGAACAGGTGCCGGTTGAGCGGCAGGGTCTCCTCCAGCAGCCCCCGGGCCCGGCTGTCGTCGCCGGCGTCGAGCGCCCGGAAGGCCTCGGCGGCGATCGGCACGACCGCGTCGATGACCGGGGTGAGCGGGTGGCTGTGCCCGGACCCGTCGCCGACGAACATCTCCGGGTACTCGGTGGTGTCGCTGGTGTAGAACTTCACGCCCTCGGGCAGCCGCTTGCGCCACTCGACCTGCCGGGCCAGCGACGCCGGTCCGATCTTGACGCCGTCGACCTTGTCCAGGTTGTCGCGGACGATCGCGATCAGCGCGTCGTACGCGTCGTCGGGCTCCTCGTAGCCGAAGTACTCCGAGTTGCGCGGGTCCCACTCCGAGGTGATCCAGTGCACGATCGCCGGCTGGCTCGACTGGCGCAGCAGGTTGCCGTACACGGTGGCGAAGTCCTCGGGGCCGCGGACGGCGACGTTCAGGTGCGGGCTGCACATGATCACCGGCTGGGCGCCGGCCTCCTCGACCACGGCCAGCTGCTCCTCGTAGGCGGCCTGGACCTCGGCGAGGGTGACCGGGGCGAACGGCTCCAGCTGGTCGGTGAGGACGGCCGCGGCCATCCGGCCGCCCACCGCCTTCGCCTCGGCGCCGCAGCGGCGGATCAGCTCGGCGGCGCGGGGCCAGTCCAGCCCCATGCCGCGGTGGGCGGTGTCCATGCCCTCGCAGAGGGTGAAGCCGTACGACCACAGGTGCCGGCGGAAGGCCAGGGTCGCCTCCCAGTCCAGCGACTGCGGCGGCGGGTCGCCGCCGGGCGGCCCGAAGGGCTCGTTGTCGGCCAGCGGGTCACCCAGCACGTGCGCGGTGGCCAGCACGGAACGGGTCCGGAACGGTGAGGGGTCGGCGGGCTGCACCACGCGCGGCGCCTGGGTCGGGTGGTAGACGGTCAGGGTGCCGTCCGACTCCGGAAGCTTGATCATTTTTTTCTGCTCCGAACCGTCGTCTGGATCGAGTCGGCACAATTCAAGCGACTCGCGGGAGTGCGGTTCCATAGCGGCGACCCCCTAATTCCGAGGCAACCCCTCAACGGCTTCCGCCGGCCCTACCGCGCCCCTAGGGGGCGGGCCGGACCGGCGGGCTGCCGGAATTGGTCCGATCGACCGAGATGGCGCCGACCGGACAGTTCAGCGCGGCCGTACGGGTCGCCGCGCGCAGCGCCGGTTCCGGCGATTCCACCAGGACCACCACGAGACCGTCGCGGTCGTCCTGGTCGAACACGGTGGGCGCGAAGTACACGCAGTTGCCGGAACCGACGCAGGTTTCCCGGTCGACTTCGACACGCATTGTCGGCGACCCGTCGCTCACCAGGTGACGGGCAGTTCGTGCAACCCGTACGCGTGTGCGTCGAACATGTACGACAGTTTGTCGACGTCGGCGGCCAGGCGCAGCTCCGGAATGCGCTCGAAGAGCGTCCGGAAGACGGTTTCGAGCTGCATCCGGGCCAGGTTCGCGCCGGGGCACATGTGGTTGCCGTAACTGAAGGCCAGGTGTCCTTCTGCGTTGCGGTGGATGTCGAACTTCTCCGGTTCTTCGAAACGCTCCGGGTCCCAGTTCGCCGCCCCGTTGAGCGCGAGCACGCCCTCGCCCTGGCGGATGGTGCCGCCGCTGACCTCGACGTCGTGGGTGGCCACCCGCACGGTGGCCGAGTCGAGGATGCTGAGGAAGCGCAGCAGCTCCTCGACCGCGCCCGGCCAGAGCGACGGGTCCGCCTTGAGCTCGGCGAGCTGCTCCGGGTGCTCCAGCAGCACCACCGTGCCGAGGGAGACGACGTTGGCGGTGGTGTCGGAACCGGCGATCACCAGCACCCGGGCGATGGCGACCAGGTCCTCGTGTTCGAGGGTGGGCTCGTCGGGCAGCCGGGCCGCGATCCGGCTGAGCAGGTCGTCGCCCGGGTTCTTGGTCTTCTCGGTGATCAGCTCGTCGAGGAACTCGTCCATCTCGGCGATCGCGCCGGCCACCGCCTCCTGCGTCGAGTCCCGGCCGGTGGTGGTCTCGGCGTAGCGGCGGAAATAGCCGATGTGCACCGGGTCGACGCCGAGCATCTCGCAGAACAGCAGCGCCGGCACGGGCAGCGCCAGCTCGGCCATCAGGTCCAACGGGCCGCCCTTGGCCAGCATCTGGTCGATCTGCGTGTCGACGATCTGCTGCATCCGGGGGCGGAGCTTGTTGATCCGCGCGGCGGTGAATTCGGGGATCACCATTCGCCGGCGGACGGTGTGCTCCGGCGGGTCCATCGCCGGGAACGGAAAGGCGATGTACGGCAGCATCTCCTCCGGCACGTGGAACTGCGCCGGGTAGGCGGGGTTACGCGCATTCGAACTCATTGACGGGTCGCCCAGCACCTGGCGCACGTCCCGGTAGCGGGTCAACGCCCAGACGGGTTTACCGGTCATCCGGTTGGTCACCGGAGCGAGTGGATTCTCCTCCCGCATCCGCTCGTATTCCTGCGGAACGGCGAGCGGGCACCGGCGCCGGTCCAGCGGAAAATCCGGGCGCTCGGTACCGGTGGTCACGGCATCGGCTGTTTCGGTCATCGCTGCGGCGCCTCTCTCTTCAAGGGGGCGGCGGGGAATCGATCGGATCGATTCAAGCAGCGCGCCGGCACGCCGGACAGGTTCCGCACCCCCTAAGGTCGGCGATGAGCCCCCTATGCCGGCACCACGGGACGGGACGGAACGGTTACTGTCACGGCACCGACGGTCCGGTTCCCAATCCCGTGCAGACATCGTTCGGGCGGCGGCATACCCTGAACCGCAGCGACGGGCAGCGGCGAAGGGCGGATGACCGCGGCCGGGCGTCTCGAGGGAAAGTGGAGTCGATGGGCGGAAGCATTGATCCGGGGCTGCCGGGATACATCGGGGACGCCTGGGGTTTGCGGGACCGACCGAACAAGGGCCCCAAGCGCGCGCTGAGCCTTCCGCGCATCGTCGACGCGGCGGTCGCCATCGCCGCGTCGGAGGGTCTGTCGGCGGTGTCGATGAGCCGGGTCGCGGCGGATCTCGGCGCCTCGACCATGTCGCTGTACCGCTACCTGTCGGCCAAGGACGAGCTGCTCCAGCTCATGATGGACGCGATCTACCAGACGCCGCCGTCCGGGCCCGACTCGCCGGACGAGGGCTGGCGCGCCGGGCTGGCCCGATGGACCTGGGAGCAGCACGCGATCCTGCGCAAGCACACCTGGGCGCTGCACATCCCGACCCTCGGCCCGCCGGTCACCCCCAACCAGATCATCTGGCTGGAGCGGGGGCTGGAGTGCCTGGGCGGCACCGCGCTGGGCGAGGGCGAGAAGCTGTCGGTGATCATGCTGCTGAGCGGCTTCTGCCGCAACGACGCCACCGTCTCCGCCGACGTGCAGGCCTCGTTCATGTCCAAGGCCCCCGACGAGCTGGCCGCGATGTCCTCCTACGGTCAGCTGATCCGCAAGCTCGCCGGGCCGGACCGCTTCCCGGCGTTCACCGCGGTGATCGACGCCGGCGTGCTGGACAACCCGTCCGGCCCGGACGACGAGTTCGTCTTCGGCCTGGAGCGCATCCTCGACGGGGTCGGCGCCCTGGTCGAGCAGCGCGCCGCGGCGAGGAGCGCGGGCGGCGGCGGGCACTGACCCTCCGCCCGGTCGCCCCGCCCCGCCGGCCGACGCGCACCCGGTTCCCGTCGCTACGGACCTGATGTCGTGAACGACTCAGCCCACACACTGATCCGTCGCGGTGACCCGCGCGCCCGCCCGGGACCCCTCGGCACCGGCAGTAGTGCGTTCGGGTCGCGGGCCGACCGCCGCCGCCCGGCCGGCGAGGGCCATGAGCCGTCCACGACATCAGCTCGACAGCGCCCGCGACACCGCTGTCCGGTCGGCGGCAGCCTGAGCCGTCCACGACATCAGCTCGACAGCG
>NZ_JAEVHN010000300.1:0-7274 GCF_016803375.1 Micromonospora sp. 4G55 | reverse complement strand
GTCGCCGTTCGGGCCGTCCGGGGCCGGCGTGCCGCGGGCCGCGTCCGCCGGCGCGTCGTGGTCGGCGAGTTCCTCGTCGGTGAGCGGGCGACCGATCAGCCGTTCGCCGCGCAGTCGACCGGCGACCACGATGCCCCGGACGGCGGCGAGCACGCCCACCCCGGCGGCGACGGCGATGCCGACCCGCCCCTCGAAGGGGACCAGGCCGAGACCGCCACCGGCCACGAAGGCCAGCATCAGCGCGGTCTCCGAGTGGGCGAAGGAGCTGGCCCGCAGCCGCTCCGGGATCCGCTCCTGGATCGAGGCGTCCACGGCCAGTTTGGCGATTCCGCTGGTCAGCGCCGCGACCAGGCAGAGCACCGCCACCATCGGCAGGGAGAACTTCACCGTGGCCAGGACGGCCACGCCGGCCACGATGACCGTGCTGCTCGACTGGATCGCGGTGGGCCGGTGGATGCGCAGCCGGGTGCCGAGCGCGGTGGCCAGGAAGCCACCCACCGCCAGCGCCCCGCCGACCAGGCCCAGCGCCGCCTGGTCGTTGAGCTCCCGACCGAAGAAGTCGGTGTCCAGGTCGCCCTTCTTGAGCGCGAAGGCGAGGAAGAGCAGCAGGAAGCCGTAGAGCGCGCGCGGCGCCGCCGCGCCGATCAGGGTGGCGATCACCAGGCGGCCGGCCGGGCGACCCCGGCCGAGGGGCCGGTCCCGGTCGGGGTTCAGCCCGCGCCACGGGCGGGGCACCCGCTCCGGCGGCTCGGAGTCCGCCTTCGGTGGCAGCCGCAGCGCGATCACCATGCCGACCAGGAAGATCACCGAGGCCACCCGCAGCGGCCACTGCGGCCCGAACCAGAACGCGGCCAGCCCGATCGGCGCCACCAACGCGCCGGCCACCGTGCCGTAGACGCTGGCCCGGGCACCCACCTGGGAGAGGCCGAGCCCCTCGGGCAGCAACCGGGGCACGGCCGCCGAGCGGGCCACCCCGTACGCCCGGGAGAGCGCGAGCACGCCGAACGCGGCCGGGTAGAGCCCGAGGCCGCCGATGTAATCCGAGATCAACCAGGCCAGGAACGCCCGGCCGAGCATGGTGGTGGCCAGGGCGTACCGGCGGCCGTGCCGGAAGTGGTCGAGCAACGGGCCGACCACCGGCGCGAGCATGGCGAACGGCACCATCGTGACCAGCAGGTAGAGCGCGACCTTGCTGCGCGCCTCGCCGAGCGGGACGTCGAAGAAGATCGTCCCGGCCAGGCCGATCGCGATCAGCGTGTCACCGGCGCAGGAGACCGCGTGCAGGTCGAAGAGGCGGACCATGCCGACCTCACCGCCGGCCCCCCGGGCCCGCGCCGATCCCGCCCGCCGGGTCATCCAGCGTCCTCCGCGCAGTGATCCGCGGAACAGCAGACGTACGGAGCGGATGCCCGTGCCGACGGTCCGGCCGAGGACGGACCGCCCGGAGCGGGAGGAGAGCGGCATGTGCACCATCCTCGCCCATCTGATCCACGCCCGTCGCGCCACCTGGGGAAGACGTCATCGGGGAGTCCCTGTCAGGCGGCGACGCGCATGGGGAACAATGGACGGGTGACCAGGCCCGCCTCCACCCGCGCCGCCCGCCTCGACCAGGTCTGCGCCGCCGCCGTCGACGTGGCGCGCGACGCCATCACCGAGGTGGAGCCCTCCGACGTCGGTGATCACCTGCGTGCCGTCGCCGAGGGCGACCGGGTCGTCACGCACTACTTCGAGTGCCGGCTCGCCGGCTACCGCGGCTGGCGGTGGGCGGTCACCGTGACCCGGGTGCCGCGCAGCAAGCACGTCACGGTCTGCGAGACCGTGCTGCTGCCGGGCTCCGACGCCCTGCTCGCCCCGGGCTGGCTGCCCTGGCAGGAGCGGCTCAAGCCGGGCGACCTCGGCCCGGGCGACCTGCTGCCCACCGCGCCGGACGACGAGCGGCTGGCCCCGGGCTACCTGCTCTCCGACGACCCGGCGGTCGAGGAGGTCTCCTGGGAGCTCGGCCTCGGCCGGCCCCGGGTGCTGTCCCGCGAGGGGCGCTCCGAGACCGCCGAGCGCTGGTACGAGGGCGACCACGGCCCGTCCGCGCCGATCTCGGTGGCGGCGCCTGCCGCCGCCCGCTGCGGCACCTGCGGCTTCTACCTGCCGCTGGCCGGCGCGATGCGGCAGGCCTTCGGCGCCTGCGGCAACTTCTACGCCCCGGACGACGGCCGGGTGGTCAGCGCCGACCACGGCTGTGGCGCGCACTCCGAGGCGCTGGTCGACGCGGGCGAGTCCCCGGTCGACGAGATGCCCACGATCTACGACGACAGCGCGGTGGAGGCCATGTCGGTCAGTCGCGCGCCCGGGTCGGTGGAGTCGGCCGAGCCGGCGGAGCCGTACGGCCACTCCTGACGGTCAGTCCCGCGGGGACGATTCGCGACGGCGGCGCCGGTTGGCGTCGTGCCGCATCATCACGGCCAGACCGGGAAAGCCCCACAGGAAACCGGCCAGGCAGGTCCAGAGCCAGTTCTGGTGCCCGTGCTCGGTGAGCCAGCCCCGGAAGAAGACCAGCAGGACGAGGCCGGCGACCGCCCAGGCGATCAGCCCGGCGACCGCGAACGGGACCATCGGCGGGTCGAGCGGCTCGGGCCGCGGCGCTTGCTCCTGTGGCACGGGGGAAAGCGTACGCGATCAACTTTTCCTGGCGGGCCGTGATCTGGGACGATGCGCGCGACAACGGAAGATCACCTGCGAGGGACCTGATGGCCATTGCGCCGCCGGACAACGGCACTCCACCCGATCCCGCCCAGCCCCGCACCGGTTTCGACCGGTACTTCGAGATCTCCGCCCGTGGTTCGACGATGAGCCGCGAGGTACGGGGTGGTCTGGCGACCTTCTTCACAATGGCGTACATCGTGGTGTTGAACCCGCTGATCCTGGGCGGCGCCGTCGACGGTGACGGCAAGAAGCTCTCGATCCCCGCGCTGGCCGCCGCGACCGCCCTGGTCGCCGGCCTGATGACGATGCTGATGGGCGTCGTCGGACGATTCCCGATGGCGCTGGCCGCCGGTCTGGGCGTGAACGCGCTGGTCGCGTACGAGATCGCCCCGGAGATGACCTGGGCGGACGCGATGGGCCTGGTGGTGATCGAGGGTGTGATCATCTCGGTGCTGGTCCTCACCGGCCTGCGTACCGCGGTCTTTCGCTCGGTCCCCACCCAGCTGAAGACGGCCATCGGCGTCGGCATCGGTCTCTTCCTGACCATCATCGGCCTGGTCGACGCCGGCTTCGTCCGGCGCGTTCCGGACGTGGCCAACACCACCGTGCCGGTGGGCCTGGGCATCAACGGCAAGATCGTCAGCTGGCCGATGCTGGTCTTCGTGGTCGGTCTGCTGCTGACCCTGGTGCTGGTGGTACGCCGGGTGCGCGGCGCGATCCTGATCGGCATCCTGGCCTCGACCGTGCTGGCGATCATCGTGGAGGCGGTCGCCAACGTCGGGCCGTCCTTCGTCGACGGCAAGCCCAACCCCAAGGGCTGGTCGCTGAACGTGCCGGAGCTGCCCAAGCAGATCGTGGACGTGCCGGACCTGTCGCTGCTGGGCAACTTCAACGTGCTGGACTCGTGGAGCCGCGCCGGCTGGCTGGTGCCGCTGATGTTCGTCTTCACCCTGCTGATCACCGACTTCTTCGACACCATGGGCACGATGGTGGCGATCGGCCAGGAGGGGGACATGCTCGACGAGCGGGGCACCCCGCCGCGGGCCAAGGAGATCCTGCTGGTCGACTCGATCGCCGCGGCGGCCGGTGGCGCGGCGAGCGTCTCCAGCAACACGTCGTACATCGAGAGCGCCGCCGGTGTGGGGGAGGGTGCCCGGACCGGGGTGGCCAACCTGGTCACCGGCGCCCTGTTCCTGCTGGCGATGTTCCTGGCGCCGCTGTCGGTGGTGGTGCCCTTCGAGGCGGCCTCGACGGCGCTGGTGGTGGTCGGCTTCCTGATGATGACCGCGGTGCGGACCATCGACTGGACCGACTACGAGATCGCCATCCCGGCGTTCCTCACCATCACCTTCATGCCGTTCACCTACTCGATCTCCAACGGCATAGGCGCCGGCATCATCAGCTACGTGGTGCTGAAGCTGGCCAAGGGGAAGGCGCGGGAGATCCACCCGCTGCTCTACGGGGTGGCCGCGCTGTTCGTGCTCTACTTCCTGCGCGGGCCGATCGAGTCCGCGGTGCTGTAGCTCGACCGCCGCTCCGGGCCGGGTCCAAACCGGATACCCGGCCCGGAGCAGCACAAACCCCTCGTGAGCCCGGTCATATCGCATGTCGTTAGCCAGGCTCATTAGTTATGCTAACTACTGTGACGGAGCGGACGGTGACGGCGAAACGCGTGCCACCGGCGCAGCTGGCCCCTCAGCTGCGTGATGCGATCACCCGACTCAACCGGCGGGTCCGACAGGCCCGCCCGGTCGGCGACCTGACGGTCACCCAGCTCTCCGCGCTCACCAGCCTCAAGCTGGCGGGCGCGCTGACGCCCCGGGAACTGGCCGATGTCGAGCGGGTGCAGCCACCGACGATGACCAAGATCGTCGCGAAGTTGGAGGAGCGCGGCCTCGTGCAGCGCACCCCCCACCCGACCGACGGTCGTCAGGTCATCCTGGCGGCGACTGAGGGGGGCCTGGCCGTGCTCGAACAGTTCGAGCGGGCCCGCAACGAGTGGCTGGCCAGCCGACTGGCCGCGCTCACGGAGGACGAACGCGACACGCTACGGCGCGCCGCCGAGATCCTCCAGCAGCTGGCCAGAGCCTGACACTCCCGTACCTCGGGGTCCGCACCGTCCGTTGTGGATGAGGCGTACCACCGAGGAGGCGCACCAAGAGTGCAGGCGAAGCTGACGACGATGTTCCAGTCCCTACAGGTCCGTAACTACCGGCTATTCGCATCCGGGCAGCTGATCAAGCTGATCGGCGTCTGGATGATGTTCATCGCCCAGGACTGGCTCGTCCTCGAGCTCTCCGACGACTCCGCCACCGCGCTCGGCGTGGTGACGGCACTCCAGTTCACCCCGGTGCTGCTGCTCACCCTGCTCTCCGGCCGGCTCGCCGACCGGTACGACAAGCGACTGCTGCTCTTCGTCGCCAACGCCTTCTGGACGGTGCTCGCGCTCGCGATGAGCGTGCTGGTCCTCACCGACCTGGTGCAGCTCTGGCACGTCTTCGCCTTCGCCGCCCTGCTCGGCGTCGCCAACGCCGTCGAGACCCCGGTCCGCCAGGCGTTCGTCTCCGAACTGGTCGGCATGTCCCTGCTGCCCAACGCGCTCTCGCTCAACGCGGCGGTGTTCAACTCCGCGCGGATCGTCGGCCCGGCCGTGGCCGGCCTGGCCATCGCCGCGTTCGACGTCGGCCCGGTGTTCCTCTTCACCGCGGTCAGCTCGATCGCCCCGCTGGCCACCGTGGTACGGATGCGCCCCGCCGAACTGCACCGCAAGGACCTGCCGCCGGTCGGCGAGCGCGACTCGGCCAAGGTCGTCGACGGGCTGCGGTACGTCTTCCGCCGCCCCGACCTGCTGCTGCCGATGGCGGTGATGTCGGTGATCGGGATGACCCTGTTCAACTTCCAGCTCACCCTGGCCGCGCTGGCCAAGACGGTGTTCCGTACCGGTGCCGCCTCGTTCGGCCTGTTCAGCACCGCGCTGGCGATCGGGGCCCTGGTCGGGGCGCTGGCCGGCACCGGCCGACGTAGCCGCCCCTCGGTCTGGGTAGTGCTCGGCGCGGCGGTCGGCTGTGCCGTCTTCGGCACCCTGGTCGGGCTGGCGCCGGCGTACTGGCTGGTGGTGACGCTGCTGCTGCCCACCGGCTTCTTCATGGTCTTCTTCGCTCAGGCCGCCAACCAGCGGGTCCAGCTCGGCGTCGACGCCGCCTTCCGGGGCCGGGTCATGGCGCTCTGGGTGCTGGTCTTCCTCGGCACCAACCCGGTCGGCGCCCCGCTGATCGGCTGGGTCGCCGAGACCTACGGCGCCGGGGCGAGCATCTGGATCGGCGGCCTGATCTCGCTGGCCACCGCCCTGCTCGCGCTCACCTGGCAGCTGCGCCGCTCCGGTGCCCGACTGCGCTTCCGGGTGCTGCCCATGCCCCGCTTCTACGTGGTCTCGTCGCCCGACTGCTGAACCGACGCGCCACCGGCCCGCCCCCGCCACGCGGGAAAGCGGGCCGGTTTCGCGTCCGGATACCGGCAATCCGGTGGCGGGAGCCGGGCGTGGGCCTTAGCGTCGATATGTGGCAGGCGGTAGCGCACTGACGCTGGTACTGGCGATCCTCGCCGTGGCATGCCTGCCGGCGGCGTTCGCCCTGCTCTTCTGCCTCGACGAGATCTTCGACCGGGTGGCCTGCGGCTGGGCCGAGTGGCGCGACGGGCGACGCGAGCGCCGCACCATCGCCCGGCTGGACCGGGCGATCGAGGCGGACGCCCTCACCCGCGACATCGACCTGACCCAGCTCGACCGGGTCGACCGACAACCCCTGGAACGCATCGCCGCCGACCTGCGCCGCCTCGGCGGGCACCGGCTCGCCGCCCGCGGCCGCTCGGTGGTCTGGCACACCTCGGTCATCGACGCGTACGACGACCGGCTTCGGGCCGCCTGCCGGGCGCTGGCGATCACCGAGCACCTCACCGAGCTGGAGGGCGTGGACCGGGAGATCGAGCGGGTCCGGGTCGAGGGACTGCTCGCCCAGGCGGGGCTGGCGCTGCCGGCCGCCGTCGCCGGCCGACGACCCCGTCACCGGCGGGCGTGAGACTCTTCGTCGCGGTCTACCCGCCGCCCGCCGCGGTCGCTCACCTGACCGACCGGCTGGCCGGGCTGCGGATCGGCGCCGCCTCCGCCGCCGGCATCAACGTACGCCTCGCCGACCCGGCGAACCTGCACGTCACGCTCGCCTTCCTCGGCGATGTCGAGGCGGACCGCCTGGTCGACGTGGAGAGCACCCTCGGGCTCGCCGCCGAGACGTCCCGCGCGGGGCGGGTCGGCGCACCCCGGCTCCGGCTCGGCGGGGGCGGCCGGTTCGGCCGGGGCCGCTTCACCGTGCTCTGGGTGGACCTGCTTGGCGACGTCGAGGCGCTGCACGTGCTGGGCCGGTTGATCCGGATGGGGCTGCGCCGCAACCGTCTCCCGCACGACGAGAAGCCGTTCCGTCCGCACCTGACGATCGCCCGCCCCGGCGACCGGATCGACCCGACCGAGGTGGAGGCCGACCGGGCCGCGCTCGGCGACTACGAGGGGCCGGAGTGGCCGGCGACGA
>NZ_JAEVHN010000299.1:0-7302 GCF_016803375.1 Micromonospora sp. 4G55 | reverse complement strand
GCGTCCGGGGCGGGCGAGTTGACGTGGCGGGTGACCGCGTCGATGGCGAGGGTGAAGCCGGTGGGCTGTTCCATGGTCAACTCCTCGGTACGGGACGGGTGGAGGTGCGGACGACCAGCTCGGTGGGGAGCAGGATCTGCCCGGCGGCGTCGTCCGCCGGCGGATCGAGCAGCAGTTCGGCGGCGATCCGGCCCTTCTCCTCGGCCGGTTGCCGGACGGTGGTGAGGCCGGCAGCGGCCGCTTCGGCGACGTCGTCGAAGCCGGTGACCGAGACCGTGGCGGCCCGCTCCCCGAGTGCGTCCAGCGCGCCGAGCGCGAGCACGTCGGAGGCGGCCAGCACGGCCGTCGGCGGATCGTCGCCGGCGAAGAGGCCGGCCACCGCCTCGGCCCCGGCGGCGCGGCTGTTGCCGGTGGCGTTGACCAGCGTGATGTCGGGCCAGTCGACGCCGACCGCGGCCAGGGCGTCGGCGAAACCGGCCAGGCGACCCCGGGTGGTCGGGTGCGGTGCGGCGTCGGCACCGGCGAGTCGCAGCGGCCCCGGTGGCGCCTCGGGGAGCACGGTGTCGGCGAGCAGCGCCACCCGGCGGTGCCCCAGGCCGACGAGGTGGTCGGCGACGGACCGGGCGGCGGCCCGCTCGTCGATGCCGACGTACCGGTTGGCGGGGGGGCGCGGTGGTGACGAAGGGCAGCCCGCGACCGCGGATCACGTCCAGGGCCCAGTGCTCGTCGGCGGCGCAGTAGACGCAGAACCCGTCGACCGCCGCGTTCTCCACGGCCGCCCTGGCCTGCGTCGCGCCGGTGGGCAGCGGCACGAGCAGCAGGCTGGTGCCGTGCCGTTCGGCCGCCTGGGCGACACCGGCCAGGAACCGGACGGCGAACGGGTCGGTGAAGGCGTAGGACAGCTGCGAGGTGAACAGGACGCCGATCGCGCCGGCGAAGCCCCGCCGCAGCGAGCGGGCCGTCGGGTTCGGGCCCGGGTAGCCGAGCTGCCGGGCGGTGTCGAGGATCCGGGTGCGCAGCGCCGCCGAGAGCTGGTCGGGACGGCAGTACGCGTTGGAGACGGTGCTGCGTGACACACCGACCGCCGTGGCCACGTCCTGGAGTGTCGGTCGCACCGGGCCTCCTTCTGGATCGATTCAGTCTGGATCGATTCAGAGACTAGCGGGACCGGCTCGGAACGGTCAAGGGAAACGGACACCACACGACGAACGGCGCCGGCCGCAGCCGACGCCGTTCCTCAGCAAACCGGGCTCAGGGCTTGCGGGCGACCCCGCCGTACATGCTGACCTCCGCCACCGAGGGGCGCGGCTGCGGCTCGGCCTCGGCCCGCCACTGCGCCACCGAGCAGAGCCCGGGCTCGACCAGTTCCAGCCCATCGAAGAAGCCGGTGAACTCGTCGAGGGTGCGCAGGTTGATCAGCCCGTGCGGGCCGCCGCCCCGGGCCGCCGCCCTGGCCTCCTCGGCGACGTCCGGGGGGAGGTATTCGTGGGTGGCGTGCGACGCGGCGAGGTAGCTGCCGGGCGGCAGCGCCGCCAGCAGGCGGCGCACCACCGCGTACGGGTCGTCGGTGTCCGGAACGAAGTGCAGGATCGCCACCAGCATCAGCCCCACCGGCTGGGACAGGTCGATGGTGCGCAGCAGGTCCGGGTGGCGCAGGATCTTCTCCGGGTCGCGCAGGTCGGCGTCGATGTAGGCGGTGGAGCCCTCGGGCGAGCTGGTCAGCAGCGCCCGGGCGTGGGCCAGCACGATCGGGTCGTTGTCGACGTAGACCACCCGGGACTCCGGGGCGAGCCGCTGGGCGACCTCGTGGGTGTTGTCGGCGGTCGGGATGCCGGTGCCGATGTCGAGGAACTGCCGGATCCCGGCCTCGCGGGTGAGGTGGCGGACCGCCCGCTGGAGGAAGCGCCGGTTCTCCAGGGCGCTGGTGCGGATGGTCGGGAAGCGGGCCGAGATGGCGTCACCGGAGTCCCGGTCGGCCTGGAAGTTGTCCTTGCCGCCGAGCCAGTAGTTGTAGCGCCGGGCGGGGTGCGCCACCGAGGTGTCGATCCGGTCGCTCGGGTGGGCGGAGCCCGTGGTGGTGCCCGGGGCTTCGGTGGTCACAGTCGCCTCCATGACTCTGCGCCATCGCGCGCGATAGCCTCCGTCCACTGTCGCCGGTCACGGAGAATGGTAGAGGCATTCCCGGAGGCCGCGTCGGCCCGGGCGACGGTCACGCCGGGTAGAGCTCGTCGCGGAGCCGGGCCAGGATCTCCGGCGTACGCTCGGGCGGCGCCGCCTCGACGCAGAGCCGCTCCATGGCCACCGCGTAGTAGTCGAGGTCGTCGCGCTTGTCGAGGTAGATGGCGCTGGTGAGCTGCTCGATGTAGACGATGTCGGGCAGATCGTCGTCGCCGAACCGCAGGATGGTGAACGCCCCGCCGGCGGCGGCGTGCCCGCCCGCGGCGAACGGGATGACCTGCAGCCGCACGTGCGGCGACCGGGTGGCCTCGATCAGGGCGTCCAGTTGGCCGCGCATCACCGCCGGCCCGCCGATCGGGCGGCGCAGGGCGGCCTCGTCGACCACCGCCCACACCTGTGGCGGGGCGGCGCGGCGCAGCAGCTCCTGTCGGCGCAGCCGCAGCTCCACCCGCCGGTCGACCTCCTCGGTCGGGGCCTGCCGGTGGCCGAGCAGGACGACGGCGCGGGCGTACGCGGCGGTCTGCAACAGGCCGGGGACGAACTGCACCTCGTAGGTGCGGATCAGCGAGGCGGCGGCCTCCAGGCCGAGGTACGCCTGGAACCAGCTGGGCAGCACGTCGCCGTACCGGTGCCACCAGCCCGGGCTGTTGGCGTCGCGGGCGAGCTTGAGCAGCGCCTCCCGCTCGTCGGCGGCGCTGACCCCGTAAAGGGTGAGCAGGTCGGCGACGTCGCGTTCCTTGAAGCCGACCCGGCCCAGCTCCATCCGGCTGATCTTGGATTCGGAGGCCCGGATCTCCCAGCCGGCGCCCTCGCGGGTGACGCCACTGGCCTCGCGCAGGCGGCGAAGCTGGGCGCCGAGCAGCATGCGCAGCACGGTGGGCCCGGTCGCCGGACCCCCCTCCGCGGTCGCCATCGCCACGTCGCCCTCCACCTGCTCGCCGTGCGCCGGCCGGGCGCCCCACCCCCGACCGACGTGTAAGCATGCCATGGACGGTGGGTGATCAGAACTCCTCCGCGCGGCCGAGATGGTCCCGCCGCGGGACCGACTATCGATCGATCAGGTTGTCGAAGTCCCCGTCGCGGGCGCGAGGACGAACGCCGCGATCTCGTCCACTGTGTAGATCAGCGCGGGACCCTCGGGATGACGGGAGTTACGGACCGCGATGCCCGTCCTGCCGGGGAGTTCGGCCAGCTCGACGCAGTTGCCGCTGGGGTTGCTCCGCCGACTCTTCTGCCACCTCAGCTCGGGGAGCTGAGTGACGGGTACGCCGTTCTCGGGCTGCTGCATGAGGGGTCTTTCTGTGCGGTGATGAGCCGTCCGGTGTCGCAAGTGGAGGATGTCGCGGCGGGGAGGACGGCGACGCCGGATCATGCCGTGCTGCACGTGCATCTGCTATTGCATCTGCATTGGACAGCGAGCATGATAGCCCACGTGCGCGGTACCCGACCGTTCACTGACAGTTACCCCCACCCGGGCAGCCTCCTGGGAGAACGACGGCTGGGCACCGCACGCCGGCCGGCGCCCCGGGCCGTCCGCCGACGCCGCGAGGGAGGTCTCGTGCCGGATCCGCTGAGCGTCGCGTCCGGCATCTCCGCGGCGGGTGCGCTGGTCTCGGTGTGGCAGCTGCGCCGCCGGGCGCTGCGGGCGGAGGCGGAGATCGAGTACCTGCAGGCCGAGCTGGCCGCCGAGCGGCACGCCGCCAGCCACGACCCGCTGACCGGGCTGCCCAACCGGCGCGCCTTCTACCGGATCGCCGCCGCGCTGCTCACCGACGCCGGTGGGCGGCCGCTGATCGCCGTGGTGCTCGACCTCAACGACTTCAAGCAGGTCAACGACCGCTACGGGCACGCCGCCGGGGACCAGGTGCTGGTCAGCGTCGCGCAGCGACTCACCGCCTTCGCCGGGGACAACCTGGTCGCCCGGCTCGGCGGTGACGAGTTCGCCGGCCTGCTGAGCAGCCCGTCGGTCGACCGGCGCTGGATCGACCACGCCACCCGCCGGCTCTGCGAGGCGATGGCCGCGCCGATCCCGGTGGGCGGGCGCGCCGTACGGGTCACCGCGTCGGTCGGCCTGGCGCCGGTCAGCGGCCCGACCCAGCTCGCCGAGGCACTCTGCGCCGCCGACGCCGCGATGTACCGGGCGAAGGGCGTCACGGCCCGCCGGTCCCCCCGGCAGCTCCTGGACGCCCCGCGCCTGGCCGAGTACTGAGCACCCGGCCGGGCGTCATCGGGACCACTTAGACCAGGGTGGCGAGGTACTCCTCCAGCGCCCGGTACGACTCCCGCGCGCCGTTCTCCATGCCCGAGCTCACCATCGCGTCCCGCTCGGCGGCGGTGTCGAAGCGGGTGGTGCCGGTGACGACCGTGCGGCCGTCCTGCTCGGTGAAGACGATCGTCTCCACGGCCACGTGACCGGGCGCGCCCTCGAACTCGAACGTCTGCACGATCCGCTCGGGCGCCGCGATCTCGCGGAACTCGCCGCGGAAGGCGTAGGAGTTGCCGTCCGGGGCGTGCTCGACGAACCGGTACCGGCCGCCCACCCGGAAGTCGATCTCGACGTCGAGCGGGTTGCCCCGACCCCACCACCGCGCCAGGTGCGCGGGGTCGGTGTGCGCCGCCCAGACCATGTCGCGGGGCGCGTCGAGGACCCGGGTGAGCACCACCTCGCGGTCGGTGGGCAGCGCGACGGTCAGGTCACCGGTCGGGTTCATGGTCGTTCTCCTTCAGCTCTCGCAGGTAACCGTCCAACGTGTCGTACCGGTCGTCCCAGAGCCGGCGGTACTGGTCGACCCACTCGGCGAGGACCCGCAACGCCGCCGGCTCGATCCGGCACCGCCGCCACTGCGCCTCGCGGGTACGCACGATCAGCCCCGCCGCCTCCAGCACGTTCAGGTGCTTGGAGATCGCCTGCATCGAGATCGGGAACGGCGCGGCCACCTCGTTGACCGTCGCCTCGCCGGCGGCCAGGCGGGCCAGGATGGCCCGGCGGGTCGGATCCGCGAGGGCGGCGAAGACGGCGCCGACCTGATCTGGTGAGGTCACTGTAATCAACCACCTGGGTTATAAACCGATAAGTTGAATGTACTCGTCGGAGGTGCCCTGTCAAGGACGAACGCGCAAATTCGAGTCGGCCGGGCCGTCCCGGTTCAGCGCCAGCCGTAGCCGGCGCGCAGGGCCTGGCCGATCCGGTCGAAGCGACCCCGGTCCAGCACCGCACCCTCGCGCCGGATGCTGTCCTCGCGCATGGTCAGCACCCGGTCGAGGCGGACCCAGCTCGGGCGCTGGTCACGGTCCCACTCCCCCGGGCCGAGCGCCAGCCAGTGCCGCTGACCGTCGCGCTCGCTCTGGCTGGAGAGCATCAGCCCGAACAGCGTGCGGCTGTGCCGGCCGACCACCAGCACCGGGCGGTCCTTGCCCTGCCGGGGGTCGTCCTCGTACGGCACCCAGGTCCAGACGATCTCACCGGGGTCGGCCTGGCCGTCCAACTCCGGGGCGTACGTCAGCTCCCGGCGCTGCAACGCGCCGACCTGGCGGCGACGGGCCACCTGGGCCGGAATCCGGCCGGCGGTACCGGCCGGCGCGGCCGCACCTCCGGTCACCCGACCGAGCCGGGCGACGACGTTCCTCAACAGACCTGCCACGGGCGGCAGCCTAACGCCCCCGCCGCCCGGGCGCCCGACCCGCCGGCGGGGTAATCCGCTCGACCGGTGGCGGGCCGGGTGGCGAGGATCGGAGCGTGCAGGTTCCCCAGCGGCAGATCCGGGCCCGCTTCACCGACACGACGCTGACCGTCTACCAGGCGTACCCGCCGGAGATCGCGGCGGCGGCGCTGGCCGCCGGCCGGTTCTGCCCGCCGTTCCGGCGCGGCCGGATGACCTGGATCAAGCCCTCGTTCCGGTGGATGATGTACCGCTGCGGCTGGGCCACCAAGCCGGCCAGGAACGGGTGCTGGCGTCGAGCTGACCCGCGCCGGCTTCGAGTGGGCGCTCGACCGGGCCTGTCCCAGCTCCCCTGACCCGGCCCGGCACGCCGACCGGGCCGCCTGGGCCCGCGAGCTGAAGAGCAGCGACGTGCGGGTGCAGTGGGATCCGGAGCGGTCGCTGCGGCTGGCCCCGCTGTCGCACCGGTCGCTCCAGCTCGGGCTCGCCCGCCGCGCGGCCGACCGGTACGTCGACGAGTGGGTGGTCGGGCTGACCGACGTCACCGCGACGGCACGGGAGATCCGGGCGCTGCTCGACGCCGGCGACGACCGGGCCGCGGCGGCGCTGCTGCCCGACGAGCGCCCCTATCCCCTGCCGGCCGGACCGGCGGCCACCATCGGCGCGACGCCGACCTGAACACCCGCCGGCGTCTGGGCGAGGATGGTCTCGACGACCGCCGTCCCGCCGCCGGTCGACCGGCCCGAAGGAGAGACATGATCGAACTGCCGGGAGACCTGCCGGTCGTCGAACGCACCGCCGTCCGGCTGGTGGTGCGCGACGCGCAGGACCGGGTCCTGCTCTTCCACACCCGCGACCCGGACCATCCCCGCCTCGGCACCTGGTGGGAGCTGCCGGGCGGCGGGATGGATCCCGGCGAGACGTACGCCGAAACCGCGGTGCGGGAGCTGCGGGAGGAGACCGGCTTCGTGGTCACCCCCGCCCGGCTCGGCCCGCCGGCCTGGCGGCGGCGGGCCAGCTTCATCCACCGGCAGCGCCGGCACCTGCAGGACGAGGTGGTGATGACGGTACGGCTCGACGCCGCCGGGCCGGACGTCGACGGCGCCGAGCGGCTGGACTACGAGGTGGAGGACTACTTCGGGTTCCGCTGGTGGACGGTCGACGAGGTGGTCGGCAGCACGGAACGCTTCTACCCGGGGCGGCTGCCCGCGCTGCTCCCCCGGTTCCTCGCCGGCGAGGAGATCGACGAGCGTTCGAGCTGTGGTCCTGAGCGGGGGTGCCGACCGGGCCCGGGATGGGCACAGTAGGGGGATGACGACGACCCTGCACACCCCGCTGGCCCGCTACGCCGCCCGGCTGCACGCCGGCGCCGGCGACCGGCACCACGTCGCCTCACCGCTCGGCGCCTGGCTGCTGCTGGCGCTGGCCGCGCCGGCCGCGACCGGTGCCGACCGGGACGAGCTGG
>NZ_JAEVHN010000298.1:0-7326 GCF_016803375.1 Micromonospora sp. 4G55 | reverse complement strand
CCGCCGCCCCCGTCGACCTCGCCGACCGCTACGCGGCCTGACCGCGAGAGGCGAAGTGCCGGCCGAGCATGACCGGATGCCCATGCTGCGGTGTGGAAGATCCCCAGCCGCGCGGGTAACCGTCCGCGCGGGTACCGGGTCTGCTGGCACCGCCACCGGCGCCCGGTTTCATACCGAGTGCCGGGTTTACTGACGGTGACGACTGCAGGATCGACGCAACGGGCCGGGTGATCTAGGTACTGCTTGCCGAATCAGGTACCGTCGCCTGTCACATCGTCTTTGCACCAACACTGGCTGCCTGTCATACGGGCGCCGAACCGGAGGGACACAGCGTGACTTTCCACAGCGCAGTCCGTAAGGCTGGCCTGGTCGTGGCGATCGCCGCCCTCGCGGTGAGCGCGGGATGTGCCAAGAAGGACGAGGGCGAGGTCCAGGCGGGCGGGGTCAAGCTCGTCGAGAAGGGCAAGCTGACCGTCTGCACCCACCTGCCGTACGCGCCCTTCCAGTCGAAGGATGCCAGCGGCAAGGTGATCGGGTTCGACGTCGACGTGATGGACCTGGTCGCCAAGGAACTTGGCGTCGAGCAGACGATCGTCGACACGCCGTTCGAGGGGATCAAGTCCGGCCAGGACCTGAACACGGGCAAGTGCGACGCCGCCGCCGCCGGCATGACGATCACCGAGGAACGGCAGAAGGTGATGAACTTCTCCGATCCGTACTTCGACGCAACTCAGGCGATGCTGGTCAAGACCGGCAAGTCGTACAAGTCGCTCGACGACCTGAAGGGCAAGAAGCTCGGCGTCCAGGCGGCGACCACGGGCCGTGACTACGCCCGGAAGTTCGAGGCGGAGAAGGGCCTGCAGCTCGTCGAGTTCGAGGATCTCGCCGCCCTGCAGCAGGCCCTCGCCAACGGTCAGATCGAGGCCGCCATCAACGACCTGCCGGTCTGGACCGAGTACATCAAGGAGCACGCCGGCGGCTTCGAGGTGGCGGCCGAGTTCGACACCGGCGAGCAGTACGGGTTCTCGGTGAAGAAGGACGGCAACCCGGAACTGCTCAAGACGATCAACGAGACGCTGGCCAAGGCCAAGCAGGACGGCACCTACGACAAGATCTACGAGAAGTGGATCGGCAAGCTGCCGAACGCGTGATTCAAGCGCCGGGCAGGAGGGCGCGCGCCTGGCGCGCGCCCTCCGCGTCGGCAACCCCCGCACAGTCAAGGAGCGTCGAACGGTGAAGCTGCGACGCCGCCAGCGAGAGCGGCTGTCCCTCTGGCTCCAGTACCTGGCCTTCATCGCCATCATCGCGGTGGTGATCTTTGCCGCGGACTGGGACAGGTTGAGGGAGGCCTTCTTCCGGGTCGACATCATCAAGTCGATGTTCCCGACGATCATCACCGTCGCGCTGCGCAACACGATCCTCTACACGCTGGGCGCGTTCGCCTTCGGCCTCGTGTTCGGCACCGTCCTCGCGCTGATGCGGTTGTCCCGGGTCGCTCCGTACCGCTGGGTGGCGACGGCGTACATCGAGCTGTTCCGGGGTCTGCCCGCGCTGCTGGTGCTCTTCCTCGTCGGGTACGGCATTCCCATCGCCTTCCCGGAGCGGGAGATTCCGGGCGGGGTGTTCGGTTCGATCGCGATCGGTCTCGGATTGACCGCCGCGGCGTACATGGCCGAGACCATTCGGGCCGGCATCCAGGCCGTGCCGAAGGGGCAGATGGAGGCGGCGCGCACTCTCGGCATGTCGCACTTCACCGCGATGCGCACCATCGTCATCCCGCAGGCCTTCCGAGTCGTCATCCCGCCGCTGACGAACGAACTCATCCTGCTGACCAAGGACTCGTCGCTCGCCTACGTGCTCGGTGTGACAGCCCAGACCATCGAGGTCACCAAGTTCGGTCGGGACACGCTGAACGACCGGGTGAACGCCACCCCGCTGCTGGTGGCCGGCCTCGCCTACCTGGTCCTCACCCTGCCCCTCTCCCAGGTGGTACGACGCCTCGAACTCCGCTACGCCAAGGCTCGGTGACCCACATGACGACTACCCAACCCCGGCCCGCCGTCGAGATCCGCGACCTGCACAAGTCCTTCGGGCCGCTCGAAGTGCTCAAGGGCATCGACTTCGAGGTCGGCCACGGCGAGGTGGTCTGCGTCATCGGGCCGTCCGGGTCCGGCAAGTCGACGCTGCTGCGGTGCGTCAACCTGCTGGAGGAGCCGACCGCCGGCAAGATCTGGGTGAACGGGGTCGAGATGACCGACCCGGATGTCGAGATCGACTCGGTCCGCCGGGGCATCGGCATGGTCTTCCAGTCGTTCAACCTCTTCCCGCATCTGACCGTGCTGAACAACCTCACCATCGCCCAGCGCCGGGTACTCCGGCGCGGTCGCGCCGAGGCCGAGCGGATCGCGCGGGACAACCTGGAGCGGGTCGGCCTGACCGACAAGGCCGACGCGTTCCCGGCGCAGCTCTCCGGCGGGCAGCAGCAGCGGGCGGCGATCGCCCGCTCGCTGTCGATGGACCCCAAGCTGATGCTCTTCGACGAGCCGACCTCCGCGCTCGATCCGGAACTGGTCGGCGACGTGCTCACCGTCATGCGCAAGCTGGCCGAGGACGGCATGACGATGATGGTGGTCACCCACGAGATGGCGTTCGCCCGGGACGTCGCCGACCGGGTCGTGTTCATGGACGGCGGCGTGGTGGTCGAGCAGGGGCCGCCGCAGGAGGTGCTCGGTGCGCCTCGGCACGAACGGACCCGCTCCTTCCTCTCCCGGGTCCTCGATCCGACCCATGTCGCGCAGCTCGGTCAGCCCGACCAGTCGCCGGAGCCGCCGGAACTGCCTCGCCTGCCGGCCGACGACCGCCACAACCTGTGACAGTCGCCCATCGTGACCTGCCGTGCCGGAACCGTTCCGGAGGGCGGGCACGGGTACGCCGCTGCACTGACCCGCCCCGCGTCAGCTTCTCCTGAACGCCGCTCCGCTGTGCCGATCCCGTCGGTGGCGGATGCGATGTTCCTACCGCGGTGAGCGCGGCTGCGCCGACTGCCGCCGTCGCTGGCGTGGCCGAAGCGGGGTGGCCGTGTCCTGTCCTGACGGATGCGGCCGTTCGATGCGGGTGGGGTCGCCCCGTACGAGCTCGTCGTGGAGGCGCCATCGGGCGGTGGTGGCGGCGCGCCGCGCTGTCTCGTCGCCGTGCTCGATGCGCCGGCGCAGCAACTGGATGGCGATCCGGCGGTTGAGGCTGAACTGCCGCTCGGTGTCGACCACGACGACGATGCCGGAGGGACGGTGGGTCGCCCGTACCGCCGTGCTGGCCTTGTTGCGGTGCTGACCGCCGGGGCCGCCGGTCCGGCAGGCGACGATGTCGACATCTGCTTCCGTGAAGGTCGTGACCGGGCTGTCGACCCGGCACGGTCGGGCGGTGACGTACCAGTTCTTCCGGCCGGCGTCCGCGCGGTAGGGGCTGGGGGCCTGCCAGCACAGGGTTCCGCTCCACGAGGCGGCGAACGCCTCGGCGCCGGCGCCGGAGATCTCGACCAGTGCCGACCGGTAGGTGCCGGGCCGGTCCCCGGGTACGGTCTGGACCCGATGGGCCACCAGGTTCTGCCGGGTGGCGTCGGCCGCCAGCCGGCCCAGCAGCTGGGCCAGCGCCCAGGCGCACTCCTGCGGGCCACGCCCGGCGGACATGAGCAGGTGGACGGTCATGGCCGGCCCCGCTTACGGCGGTGGTCCCGACGGTCCGGTCGGGGCGTGGACCCGATGTCGGGCGTCTTGTAGGTGACCAGGGGGACCGTGGTGGCCACGGGAGTGGCCAGGTCGTGGTCGACGAGGTCGCTGATCACCTGCTCGATGCGTTTGTAGGCAGTGGGCGCCTCCTCGAAGAGCAGTTGGCGGTCCCCGCACACCACCAGCGACCCCACCGGGGTACGGCGCAGTTCCTCGACGGTGTGCTTGGCCCGGCCCCGGCGCAGGGCGTCCGCCCGGGACATCTTGCGGCCCGCGCCGTGGGCGACGGAGTGGTTGGCAGCCGGGCCGGCGTGGGCGGCCACCAGGTAGGAGGGGGTGCCTCGCGTGCCGGCGATGAGCACGTCGCGGCCGTCACCCGGCGCCGCGCCCTTGCGGTGCAGGTAGACCCCGTCGCGGACCTCGACCAGGTTGTGGCACTGATCGACGATCGGCTCGGTGGGTTCCGCTCCCAGGGCGTGGGCGACCCGGGCGGCCATCAGCCGCCGGTTGAGCGAACCCCAGCGTACGGCGTCGTCATGCCTCGCCAGGTAGGCGGCGGTATCAGGGGCGCGGCCCGCGCCGTGGACCTCAGTGTGCGCCCGCAGGATCCGCTCGCCCAGCCCTCGGGAACCGCTGTGGACGATGAGAACGAGGTCGCCGGCGGCGAGCCCGAGACGGCTCGCGTGGCCCGGCTCGACGACGCTGTCGATCCGCGCCAGCTCGACGAAGTGGTTGCCCCGGCCGACCGTTCCGAGGCCCTCGACGTGACCGGCGGGAACGTCGCCCGCCACGACGGCCCAGGCCGGGTCGTCGGCATCCCGCTCGGGGTCCAGCGGGCGGTCGAGGTCGGGGAACCGGGCGGCGAGCTTCTCGGGTACGGCGCGCTTGAGCCTCATGGGGAACACGGCAATGCCGCAGCCGATGTCGGAGCCCACCAGGAACGGATACAACACGGTCGACGCCATGGCGGCGCCGATGGGGGCGCCCTTGCCCGGGTGCAGGTCCGGCATGCCGGCGACGTGGATCATGCCGTCGAGGGCGGCCACCTGCTGGCACTGCGCGAGGGCATTCGACTCGATCCAGCTGGTGGGGGAGGCGAACACGGTGACGGTGGCCGGAGTGGACGGCGGCGGGGACTCCCGCCGGGAATGGTGCTGAGACAAGGACGCTCGCTTCTCGCGGAAGGGCACGGACGGGCGGCACGACGGCGCCGGTCGGCGCCGCGGTGGCCTGGAGCAGGGGTGCTGTCCGTCAGAACGTCATGGACACCACCATCCCGGAGCCCACCGTGCGCGGCAAGCGACTTTCGACCGCGCGGAGGCGCGCTTCCCGCCTGCGCAGGCGTCACTCAGCCGCCGCGGGCGAACAGGGCCAGGCGTACCCGGTTGGGGCTGTTGGTCTTGGTCATCAGGCTGGTGATGTGGGTCTTCACCGTGGTGACGCCGATGTGCAGCCGGTCGGCGATCTCCGTGTTGGACAGCCCCTCGGCGACCAGGTTCAGCACGTCCTGCTCGCGCGCGGTCAGTCCCTGGGCCGGCTGCGGGGTTTCGGGACGGGCGTGCACCGCGCGCTGGACCAGGCGTTGCAGCACCTCCTGGCTGAACGGGCTGTCGCCCACGGCGGCCCGGCGGACGCCGTCGAGCAGGTCGGCCGGGGGTGCGTCCTTGAGCAGGAACCCGCAGGCGCCGGCGGTCAGGGCCGGATAGAGGTGGTCGTCGTCGCCGAAGGTGGTCAGCACCAGCACGCGGGTGGCCGGGCGGTCGGCGAGGATCCGGCTGGTCGCGGTGATCCCGTCGACGCCGGGCATGCGCAGGTCCATC
Organism: Micromonospora sp. 4G55; assembly: GCF_016803375.1. Taxonomy (NCBI): domain Bacteria; kingdom Bacillati; phylum Actinomycetota; class Actinomycetes; order Micromonosporales; family Micromonosporaceae; genus Micromonospora; species Micromonospora sp. 4G55. The sequence goes on along the minus strand of NZ_JAEVHN010000298.1, from coordinate 1,781 downwards.
ACGACGACGTCGGGCACCAGCCGCGCGGCGAGGGTGATCGCGTCGCGGCCGTTGTCGGCCTCGCCGACGACCTCGATGTCGGGCTGGGCGTCGCAGAGCATGCGCAGGCCCGCGCGGATGAGGTGCTGGTCGTCGACCAGCAGGACGCGGATCATGCGAGCTCCGTCTCGTGGGATGCGGCCGCGCCGGCGCGGGGGACCGGCGGGCCGGGTGCAGCGGTCGACGCGGCGGCCGGGAGCGCGGTGCGTACCCGCCAACCCGCGCCGGTCGGGCCGGCCTCCAGCCGGCCGCCAAGGACCTCGACGCGCTCGCGCATGCCGGTGATGCCGTGGCCACCGCCGGGCGGCACCGCCGCCGGCACCCGGCCGCGCCCGTCGTCGCAGACCTCCCAGTGCACGGCCCCGTCGACCACGGACACCGCCAGGCGCGCCCGGGCGGACGTGCCGACGTGTTTGGCCACGTTGGTCAGTGCCTCCTGGGTCAGCCGCAACACCGCCAGGCCCCGGACGGCGTCGAGCGAACCGACCGCCGGGTCGATGTCGGCCTCCACGGTGACACCGGCCTGGCGGGCCCGGTCGACCGCCGCGCCGAGTGCCGCCGGAAGCGCCGCCGGCTCGATCGCGGTCAGCGCCGCGTCACCGCGTACCCCGTCGGGATCGCGCAGGACCGCGACCAGCCGGCGCAGGTCCGCCAGGGCGGCGGTCCCCGTGCCGTGCACGTCGTCGAAGACCTCGCTCACCCGCGGATCCAGCTCCGTCAGCACGTGCCGGGCCACGCCCACCCGCAGCACCATCGACGCCACATGATGCGCGACCACGTCGTGCAGCTCGCGGGCGATGGCGCTGCGTTCGTCCGCGCGGGCGGCGCGGCTCTCCGACTCGCGCCGGCGCTGCTCGGCGGCGGCCCGCTCCTCGGCCTGCCGGCCCAGCTCCCGGGTGGTGCGGATGACCAGGCCGAGCAGCAGCGGCACGCCGACCTCCACGGTCAGCCCGAAGACGCCGGAGAGGAACCGCCGGAACGGGTCGCCGATCGAGTCGGTCAGGTCGACCGCGGCCAGCAGCCCGGCGGCCAGCCAGATGATCCGCGGCCGGTCCGCCCGCATGGCCAGCTCCAGCAGGGCCCAGCTGGCACCGACCTGGTTGATCGTGGTGTCGTCGACGAGCGGGATCGCGACCGCCAGCAGCGCGGCCTGCGCCACCAGGTTGACCAGCGCCCGGCGGTGGCACACCAGCCCGACGGCGAACGCGACCAGCGCGAGGATCCACTGTGTGGTCGTCGGTGAGCGTCCGGCGTGGGCGCCGAAGACCAGGTAGCCGACGCCGCTGAGGTCGAGCAGCAGCATCCGCGCGAACGTGTCGCGCGCGTCGAAGAGCCGTCCCACCCACCCCACCGGATCAGCCTAGGCGCTGCGGCTCGCGGGCCGGAACAACCGCCGGCCGGGCCCACCTCGCCCGGACAGCGAGGTAGGCGGCCAGCCCGAGCGGCCCGAGCAGGATCGTCAGCACCAGCACCGGAGCCATCACCAGCGCCGGCACCCCCCGGTCCCGACCGTCCAGCCAGGCCCACCGGCCGACGAACAGGTCGAACCCGACCATGTGCGCCCAGGCCGCCGCCGCGCCGTCGTGCTGCCGAGCAGGCCGCGCACCCCCGGCAGGGTCGGCGCCGTCACGGCCGGCAGCACGTCGCCGAGCGCCGGGAGCACCAGCAGCGCGTAGCTCACCAGGACCGGCAGCACGATCAGCGGGGAGGAAATGATCCGGACGGTCCCGGACCAGCGCGGG
>NZ_JAEVHN010000297.1:0-7327 GCF_016803375.1 Micromonospora sp. 4G55 | reverse complement strand
TTACGAGACGTCCCTTAGTGGGTGGGGCGGAGTGCTTCTCCGACTGGTACATCACGGATCGCTACCGGTTCAAAACGCCCCCGACTAATCAGACGCCATCAAAGGCTGTCGGCATCCGCGTTTTCTACCCGGCAGGCGGCATCTTGTTCTTCGAAGACAAGCAGCTCCACCTGTTCGAATTGGAAGTCGAACTGCTTGAGCTTCGCGTCAAGATTGCCGATAAGCAGAGGGAGTTGAAGGCGCGCTTCGCGGGGCGGGCGCTCGGAGGCGGGCACGTCCTTGAGCAGGTGATGGATGACGTGCGCCAGCAGCAGCGCTTCATGGAGTGGCAGCATCTGCGTGCAGAGGCCCTGGAAGATCTCGCCAAACGGAAGAAGTAGGGCTCCGCTACACCCGACGCACGTTGGCTGTCCACACCGCCGGTCACGCTTTGTGATGGTCGCCTCAGCCCCGCTTTAGAGAGCCGTTGGCGGTCCATGGGGCATGCGGGACACCCGCGACGGGCGGCGGCGGCCTTGTGGACCGCTAGAGGGTTCCCGCGTGGGGTCGGTTGGGTGGCCGGGCCGCTCTGGACGGTGGCCGTCAAGATGGCAAGGTGACCGCATTCCTCGACTGGATCGCCCGCCGGCTAACTCTCTGGCTGACTGCCAGCGGGCTCCTAGCGCTGATCTCTGTGTTGTGGGTCCTCAGCGCATGGGCAGGCCTCGACCCGGGAGACGCCCCCGCCTGGGCAGCCTTCGGCGTATCGCTGGTAGGCACGGCCGTCGCCATCCACGCCGCCCGGTCGTCCAAGGCTTCGGCTCAGGCCGGAGTACGGCAGGCCGCCGCAGCGGAAGAGCAGGTCACCCTAGCCAGGAAATCCCTAGAGTTGGCGGAGCAGCAGGCGCTTACGACCGGCTCTCCGTTTCGCAGCGACCTGATCCACAAGGCCCCGACCTCGGAAGTTCCCTACGTCGCCTGGTGGATCGATCAGCGGTCTAAGAACACCTACGTCCTCCGCAACATCGGCACAGACACCGCCCGTGAGGTGGAGATCGACCGATCACGGATTCAGTGCGTCATCATGGGCGCGACGGGGGCCGACGAAGTTGCACCGAGTGCCTCGACCGAGGTTCGCCTCATCCCTGGGTATGGCGGGCCGAAGCCGAACGAGCTCTGGGTGCGCTGGGAGGGCCACCCGGAGTGGAAGGCTGTGCCCCTTCCATGATCCAGTCGCCGCACCGCGACGAAGGCTGGCACCAGACGTTGAGGCGACTACGCTGAGATCATCCTGGAACCCCACCGCCAGACGCGTGTCTTTGACTCGGCCGACCCCAGATTGGATGCGCTCATGACCGATCCTCATCCCGCGGTCTCTGCCGACTGGCATGCACACCAAGCCGAAACCCTCGTTGCCCTCGCTCGGTCCGAGGCCATGTCCGGCTGGTTGAAGCGAGGCCAGCGGCGCGAGATCTTGGGTGCCGCGCAGACCCACGCCACACTCGGCGCTGCCGCCGTCCGTTTGGGTGAACCCGCCTCGATCACAGCGAACGTCAAGCTGGTCACTGAGCAGCTTGCCAACACCGAAGCACAGCGCGAAGCAGCCACCGTCCGAGCGCGCCAGCTTGAGGACGAGCTGGAACAAATCCGCCGGACCCTCGCAAACTACGGCGTAGACGTTGGGGACGTACTCGACCTCGCTCACGCAGTGGAGCGACTACTGGAAGACCGGTACGCGAATGCGGAGCCGCCGCAGCACGCGTGACGCGCCGGCACCTGGTCTTGGTGGCCCGACGCTGCGATGCCCCCTTTAGAGGGTTGGCCTGGCCGACCGAGCCGTAGGCGCCGACGTGGCTGTGTGATGACTAAGCCTCTAGGGGAGCGGCAGCGCGACCCAGTCGCCGCTGCCTCTCCATCGAACCTTGATCTCATACATGTCCGGCAGCTCCGCTGCGGTAACGACCCAAAAGGCAATCGCCTTGCCGGGCGGCAGCTCAGGCACTGTCAAGGATCCACCGTCGGTAGGACGCAGCCTCCCACCCCGGGTGTGGACCTCAACGTCTAGCGCAGACTCCGAGCCCACGTTGCGGAGCAGAAAGCTCTCCTCCCCCCTGTAGCGGACCACCTGCCATTCCACGGGGGGTGGCGGTGGCGGCAATGCCGCTTCGGCCGCTGCTGCCTGCCGCTCCGCTGCGTCTGCCGATCGCTTCGAGGCATCTGCCGAGGTCTTCGAGTAACGGGCGCTGAGGACCGACACCAGCAACGCCGCGAGAGCGATCACGAGGGTTGCCACGTTTTCCCAAGCCATGACCACGAAGCTAACTGCTGGAGCCAACCCCGGCCACGCCCACACCGCCGGCTTGGCCTGGTTGCTTGAGACTGCGAGGATCGATGCGTGGCTGATGACTTTGAGAAGACTGATCCGAACCTCAAGGTGACTCTGGACCTTGACGATCAGCTGACCTGGGGCGAGCTGATTCGGTTCGTGAACTTGGCCCAGAGCGCGGGCAAGGTGTCGCCGGACCAGCCAGTAGGCATGGAGTACGACCCCAACGACACGCACCCGGTAATCACTGGTCTGTGCGTCTACCTCGACGCGGAGAACATCCCGCAGGGCTCCTGACTCGGAAGGCCCGCAGAGCCGCCCGCACACGCGGACCCGCCCCGATCCACCCGTCGTGCGTGCCGTGCCCTCTGCGGACGCTTGGAGACACTTCCCGTGGGTGCTGGTGGGCCGGGTTGATGGACGGGATACCCAGCAGAACATGGCGTGAGAGAACGGGCTGAGGAACGACAGCTAAGGATTGGCCTTCAACTCTTAGCTACGAAGAGACCCCCACACCCGAAGGCATGAGGGCCGCTCGTTGTAGTTCAGATCCGAGGGGTGTACGGGTGTACCGGTACACCCCTGGTTCGGTACACCCCAACACCAGCGCCGATGGCATAGCTAAATAACTAACAATCTAATGTCCGTTTTTTGTTGTTATTTGGTTATTCGGTTTTGGGGTCCGGTCAATCGAGGGGTGTACCGGTACACCCCTGGAGGTACACCCCTCAGCCTCTTACCGACACCCTCTGCGTGCCCGTTCCTTGGCCCTTGACCTGGCGCACGGTGACCTTCTTCTCCTCGACCAACAGGTCAAGCGCGGCGTCGAAGTACTTCCGGCGATCCGCCTTGAGCTTCGTGCGCAGCGGGTTACGCAGCATCCACTTCTCAGCGGTCTTGTCGAGAAGCGCCATGATGCGGTCTGCCACGCTCCGGACACCGCGCATGTCGAGCTGCTCCAACGTCCGCGTCTCCGCGTGCTTAGCCTCAGCGGCGAGCTTGCCCCGCGTGTGGGCCTCACGCCGGCGCTGCTCCTTGAGGTGCGCCATCACGTCAGACCGCGTGCGGCGAGACACCACCATGACCGTGCTCGCCAGGTCCCAGTCCTCGTCGGTCACATCGAGCCGACCGTCCAGCAGCGCCAGGGCGACCGCCACCCGCATCTTGATGACGATGGCCTGAGACTCCATCGGGTCCTCGCGCATCTTCCGGCGCTCGTAGAACAACCGCCGCATGACTGACTCCGGAAAGCGGATGGTGTGGCCAGACGCCGGGAAGTGCGGGGCCTCCCACACCCGCTGAGGGGGAGCCTCTGGCATGTTGTCGAAGTCGTACTCCTGGTCTTCCATCGCGGGCATCCACAGGAACCGCTGAGGCAGACCGGCTTCGGCGTTGCCGAGCAGAGGTCCGCAGGCGCCGGGCTGCGCGCCGATGACGAGGCCCATCCGGTACGAGTTCGCAGGCACCGTTACCGACTTCATCTCGTCGGAGTTGGTGAACCCCAGCGCCTCGCCCGAGAAGCCCTTCAGTACCTCCGTCGCGAGGGTGTTACCCGTCCGCCCCGTGAGGGCGTTCCAGGTCGACACCTCGGCCACGTCGAAGATGATCCTGTTCGACTTGACCACTACGCCGCCCTCGATAACGACGCCCTGCTTGCCCTCGTCGCCCCTGATGACCGGACGGCGGTACGCCTTGGCGATCCCCTCACCCGAACCGATGGGCAGGTAGGGGTACGTCTCGCCCACGTCGACCGCGAGGGCTGCCGCGTCGGTGGCGGTCTTCTTCCCCGCACCACTCGGCCCGATCAGGGCTACGTACATGTTGAGCGCACGGGTACCGGCGTCGGTGCCGTTCCGCCCCGGCAGCATCACGCGAGGGGGAACCTTGTGCAGCACCCGCACCATGACGACCCCGAGCGTGGCCCAGGGGTTGGCCTCCCCCGCCTCGGCATACTGCTTGATGTGGCTCAGCACTGGCCGGGCCGACCAGAAGCACTCGTCGGGGTCGTACTTGACCAGCTCCTTCCCCGACTTGTCGAGGATGTCGTCTATCTGGTCGTGCCACCGGGAGCCGAACTTGTCCACACCCGGCGCGTAGTCGGCCAGGATGGCGTGTACCTGGTCGCGGGTGTAACCCGCCTCTGCCACCGCGAGAACGGCGTTGTAGGCGCGCTTGTACCTGCCCGATCCCTCACCGCGGCTCTCTTCCTCGCGAAGTGCGGCGATGTCTTCCGGCAGGTCATCCGGTACCGGAACGGCCTGGACCTCGGACCGCTGGTGCTCGCGGACGGCGGCAGGTGTGGCACCCAGCCAGGACATCAGCTTGTCCGCGTCGATGCGCTCCTTGCCGTAGGACTCCACACGGACCTTGTTGCCGTTCTTCCAGTTGGTCGTGTTCGGGATACGCAGGAAGTCGTTGTCCGCGATCTTGTCGTCTCCGTCGACGAGGCGGCGCAGGGCTTCCTCAATGCCCCGGTGTTCCTCGTGCGTCAGCGACCGCGACAGCCGCCCGTAGACGTGGTAGTTGCCCGGCGTGCCCGATGACACCAACCGGAAACCCCAGCGCCTCAACGTCGACCTGAGGTCGTCCGACAGCCCTTTGTCGGCGTCCGCGTGAACCACCCGACGCGCGGCGCTGTTGTGCTTCCTCCGGTGCTGGGTCTGCATCGGGTACGGGCTGTAGAACAGGTCGATGTTCTCGCGCTGACGAGCGGCCCGGATGGCTGCCATCAGGTCATCGACCTGAGAGGGCCAGTGGTAGAAGGTCTGTTCCGGGATCGGCTTCGGTTCACTGCGGTCGTTGAGCGCCAGGCAGACGTAGCCCCGCGTGCCACCGAACACGAAGCGCAGGTGATCCCTGACCTCGGCAAGCGGAGAGAAGTCGATCTTCGCAGAGGCGATCACTGGTGACCTCCGGTGAAGTACGCCCACATGCCCTCGTAGGTGCGGGTGTAGTAGTCGCGGCACCAGTCGGACGTGTCCTCGACCAAGGGCCAGATCTCCCGGTGGAACTCTTCGAGTTCGGCGGGGGTGCCCAGGGTCGTCATGACGTACATGACCAGCTTGAACCACGCCTCGTCCGACAGGTTGCGCATGACCTCCCCGAGGTCGGGCTCCTTCATCGCTCGCAGCGCAGCCACGATGTCGGGGGCGGCAGGCTTGGGGCAGAAGTTGATCCGTCGCGGAGTGGCTCCGCTTTGAGGAGCTTCGATCTTTCGCATATGATTCACGTACCTTCCTTGTGTTGCTGCTGCGGATCGGGTTGGGGGCTTCCACACAACGGCCTCGCTGTGGGAGCCCCTCACCTTTTCCGGACCAGAACGGCCAGGTTGTCCACCGTCGCGGGGTCTTCGATCCGGTCGGGTAGACCCTGCTTGCGGGCACCTCGGATGGCGTCCTGTGCCGCCTGCTCCCGCCCCGTCTCGGGCGCGTACCACTCGCCCTCTGGCCACGACAGCGACCCGTTGAAGCTGAAGTCGATCTTTCGCTTGGTCGCCACCGCGCGATCAAAGGTCGTGCTGGCTGCCTGTGCCAGGGCCTCTTCGAGCTTGCTCATCGCTGCACCGGCTTCCACACGTTGCGGCCGGGGCAGTACGGACGGGCGAGAACCTCGGGCGTGAACAGCTCTTCCAGCGGAAGGCCCAGGAGCTTGGGAAGCCGCTCACGGACCTCCGGCATGGGCCGGTTGTAGCCGCCGACCGCAGTGCGAAGGTGGTTCTCGGGAACGTCGATCTGGCGTGCGGCAAGCGGGATTGACCACCGCTCGCGACGCAGGGCGTCAGCAGCGGGCTGACGACCGAATCGGGAAGGCACGAGGGGTATTCCTGTCTCCCGCCCCGAACGGACGGACCGAGGAGACCACCAGACGTCGGTAAGCGGGTAGTAACCCGCCCGGTGGACCCTCCTCGGTTGAAGACAGGTGCAGCGTCGATCCTGCGCCACCCCGACACCTAGGAACGACCGCCCGATACGGCGTCCGGTGTGGGGATAACAATACGGGATTGCGCATCCTAGACAGCGGGCTCTGAGTTCGTCACAGACCGTTGAGCACGCGCCCACACCGCCGGACACCGCGACCCGCACGGGTCCGCGTCTCTGGGGTGACCTGAGGGCGCTTCACGATGGCGTCGTGTCGCGCTGGCATCGTGTCGGACGGGGCGGATACGCTGCCCCTGCTGAGGAGAGGGCCCGACCTGGTCATTGCGATCCTGGTCGAGCTGAGCCGTGCGCTCCGCACTCGACCAGAGTGAGGGGTAGGGATCGTGGGGCTCGCAAATCTTGAGCCGCTTCTCGGTGCGGGACCGTTGACTGTGGCCGCTGCCGTCGCCGTCCCGGTAGCGGGAAAGATCATCATCACTGCGCTGGCCCTTCGCGGCACCGACCCGAAGGACCGGCCCGGCATCATCAAGGCGGTAGCCGAGCTGTTCCGGTGGCGTCGGTGATCCGCTGCTACCTAGTGGTACAGGCCAGCAGCGAGTATTCGTAACTCAGACCGCCTCGTCGTCTAGGTCGACATCGGGGAAGCTGATCAGCAGTTCGTCCGCAGACGCGAGAGGCAGGTAAAGGAAGGACGTTGTGGAGAGTCCATCGGCAGGAATGACCGGCAGGTCGGCCGGTTCTCGGCTCTGACTCACACCGACGTACTTGACTCCCCGCTTGGCCTTCAGATGCGAAGAGATCTTCCGGCGGCATCGCTTACGGGCGGCGTTGGTGGCGGGATGGTCGCAGTTGGCGTGGTCCAGCGCCTGAGCAGCCCCAGCCCCCGGCCCGCCCGCCTTGCGACAAGCCTCACGAGCTGCGTTCGTACGCGGGTGGTTGCAGGCTTGGTGTTCGGCGCGTTTCATCAGCTCACTCCGGGTGCCGGTTTTCGTGCCACGCGCAACCTCGGTGGCCTTCAACCGGCCGGGCGCCGGCCCGCGCACGATCACGCCGAGCGCGGCGCAGTGCGGGGCGGCCGCGGCGACCTCTCACCACCGCCGGGGTACGCCTGTACCCGCTGCGGCTGTCCGGGGCGACGCCGGAG
>NZ_JAEVHN010000296.1:0-7344 GCF_016803375.1 Micromonospora sp. 4G55 | reverse complement strand
GTCGCCGCCGGCCGCCGGGCGACTCGGCGGCCGGGCGCGTGGTGACCTGCGGCACCCGTCCGGGCCGGCGACCGGAGTGATCGGTTAGGGTGAGGGCGCGAAGGGGAGTAGCCCCCAATGTCGTGGTCGACACACTGGTGCGTTCCGCATCCGGCCACGCGGCCCACTCCGGTGGGGCGGGCGAGACCTTCGACTCAGGCTGTTGCAGCCGGGTCGAGGGCGCCCCCGTACCTCCTCCCGGCATGATCGGGAAGGTTCTCATGGACGGTTTTCTTGCCGCGCTGGTGATCAGCTTCGGCGTCATCTTCGTCGCCGAGCTGGGGGACAAGTCCCAGCTGATGGCGTTGACCTTCGCCACCCGCTTCAAGCCGGTCCCGGTGCTGATCGGCATCACCATCGCCACCGCGATCGTCCACCTGGCCTCGGTGGCCATTGGCTACGGGCTCAACGCGGCCCTGCCCACCGGCTGGATCTCGCTGATCGCCGGCCTGGCGTTCCTCGGCTTCGGCCTCTGGACGCTGCGGGGCGACAAGCTCACCGAGGAGGAGAAGCGCAAGGCGGAGAAGACCGGCAAGTCGGCCGTCATCGCGGTCGGTGTCGCGTTCTTCCTGGCCGAGCTGGGCGACAAGACGATGCTCGCCACCATCACGCTGGCCACCAAGTACGGCTGGTTCGGCACCTGGCTCGGCTCGACGCTGGGCATGGTGGCCGCCGACGCGCTGGCCATCCTGGTGGGCCGGATGCTGGGCCGGCACCTGCCGGAGAAGGCCATCCGGTACGGCGCCGCCGTGCTCTTCGCCATCTGCGGTCTCTGGCTGATCCTGGAGGCGGTCGACCAGCTCTGACCCGACGCCGACTAGCGCCGGCGGGGGCGGGTAACGCCCCCCGGCACCCGTCCGGGCCGGCGACCGGAGTGATCGGTTAGGGTGAGGGCGCGAAGGGGAGTAGCCCCCAATGTCGTGGTCGACACACTGGTGCGTTCCGCATCCGGCCACGCGGCCCCACTCCGGTGGGGCGGGCGAGACCTTCGACTCAGGCTGTTGCAGCCGGGTCGAGGGCGCCCCCGTACCTCCTCCCGGCATGATCGGGAAGGTTCTCATGGACGGTTTTCTTGCCGCGCTGGTGATCAGCTTCGGCGTCATCTTCGTCGCCGAGCTGGGGGACAAGTCCCAGCTGATGGCGTTGACCTTCGCCACCCGCTTCAAGCCGGTCCCGGTGCTGATCGGCATCACCATCGCCACCGCGATCGTCCACCTGGCCTCGGTGGCCATTGGCTACGGGCTCAACGCGGCCCTGCCCACCGGCTGGATCTCGCTGATCGCCGGCCTGGCGTTCCTCGGCTTCGGCCTCTGGACGCTGCGGGGCGACAAGCTCACCGAGGAGGAGAAGCGCAAGGCGGAGAAGACCGGCAAGTCGGCCGTCATCGCGGTCGGTGTCGCGTTCTTCCTGGCCGAGCTGGGCGACAAGACGATGCTCGCCACCATCACGCTGGCCACCAAGTACGGCTGGTTCGGCACCTGGCTCGGCTCGACGCTGGGCATGGTGGCCGCCGACGCGCTGGCCATCCTGGTGGGCCGGATGCTGGGCCGGCACCTGCCGGAGAAGGCCATCCGGTACGGCGCCGCCGTGCTCTTCGCCATCTGCGGTCTCTGGCTGATCCTGGAGGCGGTCGACCAGCTCTGACCCGACGCCGACTAGCGCCGGCGGGGGCGGGTAACGCCCCCGGGTGAACCTGGACGAGCTCCTGCGCGAGGGCGACCGCGTCGCGGTGACCGTGGTGGAGATCGCCGGGGCGGTGGTGATCTTCGTCGGCGCGCTCTGGGCGGCGGTGCGGATCGTGGTCGAGGGACTGCGACACCGCACCGCCGCCGTCTTCACCCCGATCCGGCTCTCCCTCGGCCGGTTCCTCGCGCTCGGTCTCGAGTTCCAGCTGGCCGCGGACATCCTGCGTACCGCCGTGTCCCCGACGTTCGACCAGATCGGGCAGCTGGCGGCCATCGCCACCATCCGGACGGCGCTGAACTTCTTCCTGCGCCGGGAGATCGCCCAGGAACAGCGGCAGGTCGGCGAGACCGGGGCGGACCAGGAGCGCGCGGCGTGAGGGAGGCGCTGGCCAGCGTGGCGACCGCCCTCGCGCTGGGCGCCGGGGCGGTCGTCCTGCTCACCGTCCGGTCCTGGCGTACCGCGCTGCGGGTGCTGCTGGACCTGCTGGTCGCCGCCGGTCTGCTCCGGCTCGCCGCGGGGAGTGGCTGGACGGCGCTGGCGACCGCCGCGGCGGTCATCCTGCTGCGCCAGCTCCTCTGGGCCGGGCTCGCGGGCGGCCCGCCCGCCCCGGCACCGACTATCGCCGCCACCCTGCGGGTAAGACGATCACGGCCTACCGTGAGCGGCAGGACGCAAAAGCGAACATAGCGGGAGGACAACCCCATGAGCAGGCATGACGAGCCCAACGAGTACGGCTTCGCCGGTGGCGCCACCGCTCCCGAGCCGCCGCCGGGCGGTCGGGTCGACGAGCAGGACCGCGCCGAGGCGGTCGCCGTGCCGGGCGACGACCTGACCGAGCCGTTCGCCGACGCGCTGGAGGAGACCGAGGGCGAAGACGGGGAGCGGGCCCGCGAGCGGCGCTGAGGCCGCCGTAAGTCCCAACGCCGCCGCGGCGGTGGCCCCACCGGGCGCCGCCGCCGCGGCGTCCTCGTCAGCGGGGTGAGGGCAGCATCGAGGACCGCACCGGCAGGTCCTCGCAGTACGTCGCCATCCACTTGATCAGCTCGTCCGCGTCGGCGTACGGGTCGAGCCCGCGGACGTCCTCCGGGCTCAGCGAGGGCACCCGCACGTGCGAGATGAGCGGGTGCAGCGGCCGGCTGTCGACCTCGTCGACGCCGAACAGGTCCTCGTGCAGCTTCTCGCCGGGGCGCAGCCCGGTGAAGACGATCTCCGTCGGGCGGTCCGCCTCGGCGGCGAGCCGGCGCGCGACGTCGGCGATGCGCACCGGCTCGCCCATGTCGAGCACCAGAGCCTCCCCGCCGCGCCCGATGGTCGCCGCCTGGAGCACCAGGTGCACCGCCTCCTGCACGGTCATGAAGTAGCGGGTCACCTCGGGATGGGTCACCGTGATCGGCAACCCGGCCTCGACCTGCGCCTGGAACGCGGTCAGCACCGAACCGCGGCTGCTGAGCACGTTGCCGAAGCGCACGCTGAGGAACGCCCCGCCGACCTGCTCGGCGTAGTGGGCGGTCAGCCGCTCGGTGATCCGCTTCGAGTAGCCGAGCACGCTGACCGGGTTGGCCGCCTTGTCGGTGGAGATGTTGACGAACTCGCTCACGTCCCGGCACGCCTCCAGCACATTCAGGGTGCCGCGGACGTTGGTCTTGACCGCTTCCCCCGGGTGTCGTTGCAGCAGCGTCAGGTGCTTGAGGGCGGCGGCGTGGAAGACGATGTCCGGCTGCCGGTCGGCGACGATCCGGGCGATGCCCTCGGCGTCGCGGATGTCGGCGAGGATGAGCTCCGGCCCGTCCAGCAGCGCCCGGCCGTGCAGCGACATCTGCAGGGCGTGCAGGGCCGACTCGTCGCGGTCCAGCATCATCAGCTCGCCCGGCTCGCAGCGGGCGATCTGCCGGCACAGCTCCGAGCCGATCGAACCGCCCGCCCCGGTGACCAGCACCCGCCGACCGGCCAGACCGTTGCGCTCGATCATCAGCTCGGCCACCCGCTGCGCCCGCCCCAGCAGGTCGGTGAGTTGCAGGTCCCGTACGTCGGTGGCCCGTACCGGCCGGTCGAGCAGCTCCCGCACCGGGGGGAGCACCTTGAAGGCGGCGCCGGCCTGCAAGGTGCGGCGGCGTACGTCGCGCATCAGCTCGGCGTCCGCGCCGTCGATGGAGAAGATGACCGTGGTGGCCCCGGTGCGGCGTACCGCCTGTTCGATCTGCTCGCGGCCGCCCAGCACCCGGAGTCCCTCCAGGCGCAGCCCCTGCCGCTCGCGGTCGTCGTCGAGCAGGCCGACCGGCAGGTAGCTGCCGCCCGGGTCGCCGACCAGCACCCGTACGAGGCGTTCGCTCGCCGCGTCGACGCCGTAGATCAGGGCCCGCTCCGCGCCCCGGACCGGGCGGTCGTCGCGGTCACGCCGCCACCGGTAGCCGGCCCGCCCGCCGGCCATCACCAACAGCGCCACCGCCCCGCCGGTCACCGGGACGCTGGCCGGCACCGGGCGTTCGGTGAGCGTCGCCAGGGCGGCCAGCATCACGGCCGCGGCGATGAGGGTGGTCAGGGCCAGGTCACGGGCCTCGCCGATGCTGCCGATCGGGTGGCGGCCGCGGGCGGTGGAGCGCACCTGCTCGATGGCGGCGTGGACGACCGCACACACGCCGGCGGTGCCCAGCACGAGGGCGCACTGCCCGGGCGTGAGGCCGAATTCGTACCTGGCCCAGGCGGCGACCAGAAATCCGGCGCACCATGCGCCGGTGTCGAGCGTTAGCAGAGACAGGGTCTTCGCACGTCGGGTGACCCAGTCACGTCGCGGGATGTTCGTGCCGGCCGGGGAGGCTGCATCGTCCATTGGTGTCCTCTGCGTTTGTTACCTGATTGCGAGGATTCAGGTCTCTAGGGATGCTCGATGGCTTACATTCGTTTGGTCGAGTCACGGCTAACTTGCAACGTATAGATCCTGTCATGCCGTTTAGGAAGTATTGGGGGATTTCGTGCAGTTTCACCGGCTAGTTGTCCCGGCGGAACGGAGAGCGTGATGGACGTACGCACCTGCCTGCGCCTGGTCCGCCGACACTGGTGGATCGTCCTGGTCACGCTGATGGTCGCGGTCGGCTCGGCCGCCCTCATCACCGTTCGCACGCCACCCCGGTACGTGGCATCCGTGACCTTCTTCGTGACCACGCCCAGCCAGGGCGTCACCGACGCCTACCAGGGCGGCCTCTTCCTTCAGCAGCGCGTGAAGTCCTACGCCGACCTGCTCCGTAGCGACCGCCTGGCGCAGAGCGTGGTGGCGGAGACACCGGTGGGCCTCACCGCGGACGACGTCCAGCGGCGAGTCAGCACCTCCACCGAGACCGGCACCGTGCTGCTGAGCGCCACCGTCACCGACACCGACCAGACCCGGGCGATGAAGGTGACCGAGTCGCTCGCGGCGAAGTTCGTCGAGCTGGTGCAGAAGGTCGAAACGACGGCCGAGGGCCGGGCCGCGCCCATCAAGATCGAGGTGGTCGGCGGCCCCCGGGTGAGTTCGAGCCCGGTTTCCCCGCAACCCACCCGCAACCTGATCGTCGGCGGCCTGGTCGGGCTGCTGCTCGGCGCCGCGCTCGCCGTGCTGCGCGGCCTGGTCGACGTCCGGCTGCGCGACGCCGCCGGGCTGCAACGGGTCACCGGCAGCCCGCTGCTGGGCGAGATTCCGTTCGAGGCCGGGGCCAAGGCGGCGCCGCTCATCGTCGGCGATGCGGCGACCTCCGCCCGCGCCGCGAGCCGGGTCAACCGGACTCCCAGCTCGTCGAGGCAGGAATCGACCTGCCGCTGGTCGTAGCCGGTCTCAACGACGGAGAACCTCATACTGTCGCCCCCCAGGCAGCTGGTACGTCTTTCCCCCAGTTCGATCCTGGCGGCTGCCGCTCGGCGCCGAGGATGTTCGGGAAAAATGTTCAGCAATTGAGCGTCGGCCCCGGGGGCGGGCCACCGGGTGGGTCAGGAACGCTTGGGGAGCACGACCACCCGACCGAAGAACTCGTCGATGCGGCGGACCACGTCGTTGAAGTCGTCCAGGTCGATCGGCTTGGTCACGTACGCGTTGGCCTGCAGCGTGTAGCTGCCGACGATGTCGGTGTCCGCGTTCGAGGTGGTGAGCACCACGATCGGGATGGTCCGCAGATCCTCGTCCTGCTTGACCTCGCCGAGCACCTGCCGCCCGTCCATCCGGGGCATGTTCAGGTCGAGCAGGATCACGTCCGGGCGGCGGGCCTCGGTGTGCCGACCCTCCCGGCGGAGGAACTCCATCGCCTCCTGGCCGTCGCTGACCACGTCGATGACCTTCTCGATCTCGGAGTCCTCCAGGGCCTCCTCGATCATCAGCACGTCACCCGGGTCGTCGTCCACGACGAGGATGCGGACGGGGTTCGCGGCGCCTTGGCCCATGGTGTTACCTGTCTCATCTCGGGCGATGGGGACCGCACGGTCACCCGCTGGCGGGGAAATCTAGCCGATCAGGGGGCGTCTTGCGACGCCGGGTCCGCCATGTCCGGTTGGTACGCCAACACATCCGCGAGCCCGGTGACCTGGAGCACCCGGTCCACCCGGCCGGTCGCCCCGGTCAGCCGCAGCCACCCGCCGTCGGCGGCAGCCCGATTGTCCCCCCGGACGAACGCGGCGATGCCGGTGGAGTCGCAGAAGGTCAACTCCGCGAGGTCGAGCAGCAGTTGGCGGGCGCCGTCGGCAGCCAGCCGGTCGATCGTCTCGTTGAGCTGACCGACGGTGCTCATGTCCAGCTCACCGACGAGCCGCAAGCACACACCACCACCAGCCCGCCGGCTGTGCGTGACGGTGAACGTCAACGTCGTCCCTCTCGCTCGCACCGCAGGCCGACCCTTGCAGTGGAGCAAGTATACGCAGGGTGCCCGGCACCGCCGCGATCAGCGCCGGGTGGGGTCGCCGGGCGCGGAGAGGACCAGCTCCCCCAGCGCCAGGAACCGCGCCGCCCGGGGAAAGTCGCGCAGCTGCCGATGGTAGTGGCCGAGGGTCAGCCCGACCGCGGCGGCCGGCACCCCACGGCTGGTCAGGATCTCCACCAGCCAGCCGACGAAGTCGGTGAAGAGCGAGCTGTCGTCGACGTACAGCGCCGCGGCCAGGAAATCCACGATGTACCCGAGGTCGCCGATCGTGGAGTCGAGCTGGGCGGGGGTGTAGTCACGGACCGACGGCACCCGTTCGCGCAGATCGGCCAGCGCGGAGTCGATCAGCTCACCGCGCCGCTTCACCAGGCTGGCGTACTCGTCGTCGGCGAGGTGCGGCAGCTCGGCCGGGCGAACCCGGCGCAGCGCCCGCTCGTCGGCGACCAGGTCGGCCGCGCTCGGCGCGTCCGGCGCCCAGGCGACACCGAGAGTGCGGGCCCAGCGGCCGTCGTCGCCGAAGCCGCGCCCGCCCACCACCACCGGTACGTCCGACCGGCGGCAGGCCTCGATCATCCGGTGCGCGTACGGCAGCCGCATCGGCAGCGCGCAGGCCAGGGCGACCGCGTGCGCGTCGTGCCCGGTGCAGGTACGACACCAGGTGCGCGGCGGGGACGCTCGCCCCGAGGAAGGTCACCTGCCAGCCGCGCAGCCGCAGCACCTCCGCCACCAGCCGGGGCGGCAG
>NZ_JAEVHN010000295.1:0-7363 GCF_016803375.1 Micromonospora sp. 4G55 | reverse complement strand
TGGGCGTGCTGGCGCTGCTCAGCGCCGCCGCGGTCGCCGGGCTCGCCCCCGCCGTGGCTGCTGGGCCGCATCGTCGACCGGGTCACCGGGGGTGCGGGCGTGGCCACCGTCGACCGGCTGGCGCTGGCGATCGGCGCGGCGGTCCTGGTGCAGGCGGTGCTCTCCCGGTACGCCCAGTACGCGGGCCACCGGTTCGGGGAGCGGGCCGTGGCGGAGCTGCGCGAGGACTTCGTCCACCGCACCCTCGAACTGCCCGTCTCCGTCGTCGAGCGGGCCGGCTCCGGGGAACTG
Organism: Micromonospora sp. 4G55; assembly: GCF_016803375.1. Taxonomy (NCBI): domain Bacteria; kingdom Bacillati; phylum Actinomycetota; class Actinomycetes; order Micromonosporales; family Micromonosporaceae; genus Micromonospora; species Micromonospora sp. 4G55. The sequence goes on along the minus strand of NZ_JAEVHN010000295.1, from coordinate 7,072 downwards.
GCCACCCGCAGCTCGGTCGACGTGTCCACGGTCGGCACCACCGTCCGCGACGTGGCGCCCACCATGGTCATCGCCTCGGTGCAGCTGACGCTGCTGTTCGGAGCGGTCTTCCTGCTGCACCCGCTGCTCGGCCTGGCGGCGCTGGCCGGGCTGCCGTCGATCGGCGCGGCGGTCCGCTGGTACCTGCGGCGGGCCAGCCCCGCGTACCTGGCCGAGGGGGCGGCCGCCGCCGCCCTGACCGAGACGCTGACCAGCACGGCCGAGGGCACCCGCACCGTCGAGGCGTTCCGGCTCGCCGACGAGCGGATCGCCCACGGCACCACGCGGATCGCCCGGCTGTGGGCCGCGCGGCGGGCGACGCTCGGGCTGCGGACGGTCTTCTTCAGCGTGGTGGAGGCCAGCTATCCGCTGCCGGTCGCCGCGGTGCTGCTCGTCGGCGGGTACCTGCTCGCCCGGGGCGACGTCTCGCTGGGTGCGGTGGTCGCCGCCGCGCTCTACCTGCAACAGGCCATCGAGCCGCTGGACCGGCTCCTGCTCTGGATGGAGCAGGCGCAGCGGGGCTTCGCCTCGTTCGCCCGGGTGCTCGGTGTCGGCCTGGTGCCGCCGGAGGCGCCCGGCACCGCGCGCACCCCCCGCGACGAGCGACTCGTCGTCCGCGGGGCCCGCTTCTCCTACGCCGCCGGCCACGACGTGCTGCACGGTATCGACTTGGAGGTCCGGCCCGGCGAGCGGCTGGCCGTCGTCGGCCCGTCCGGGGCCGGGAAGTCCACCCTGGCCCGGCTGCTGGCCGGGATCGACGCGCCCCGGCAGGGCGTGGTCAGCATCGGCGGCTGCCCGGTCACCGACCTCGACCCGGCCGAGCGCCGCCGCCGGATCGCCCTGGTGACCCAGGAACACCATGTCTTCATCGGCTCGGTACGCGACAACCTCGCCTTCGCCGCGCCGGACGCCACCGACGAGCAGATGCGTTCCGCGCTGCGCAGCGTCGGCGCCGACTGGTACGCCACGCTCCCCGACGGGCTGGACACCGCGCTCGGCGACGGGGCCCGGCAGCTCAGCGCGGCCGAGGCCCAGCAGCTCGCCCTCGCGCGGCTGGTGCTCGCCGACCCGCACACGCTGATCCTCGACGAGGCGACCGCCGCCCTCGATCCGACCACCGCCCGGCGTACCGAGCGGGCCCTCGCGGCCGTGCTCTCCGGGCGCACCGTCATCGCGATCGCGCACCGGCTCAACACCGCCCACGACGCCGACCGGGTCGCGGTGCTGTCCGACGGCCGGATCACCGAGATCGGCAGCCACCACGACCTGGTCCGCGCCGACGGCGCCTACGCCGCCCTCTGGCGCTCCTGGCACCCCTGACCACCGGTGCCCTGATGCACGGAAGGAGTGGCCGTCCCTGGCGGGACAGCCACTCCTTCCGATGAAGCGGGGTCGGGGTTACTTGCTGACGCCGGCGGTGAGGCCGGACTGGACCTGGCGCTGGAAGACGATGTAGACGATGAGCACCGGCAGCATCGCCATGGTGACGCCGGCGAACAGGCCGGACCAGTCGGACTTGTAGCCCTGGTTGACCGAGAGCTCGATGAGCCCCTGGGCGATCACCTGGTGCTTCGGCTCGCCGGCGACCGATTGCATGAGCAGGGTCGGCAGGTACCACTGGTTCCACTGGCCGAGCACGTTGAAGATGCCGATGCTGATCAGGCCCGGCTTGGCCATCGGCAGCATGACGCTGAAGAAGGTCCGGGTGTGCGAGGCCCCGTCGACCTGGGCCGCCTCGGCGATCGAGTCAGGCAGCGTCCGGAAGAACGAGTGCATGAAGAAGACGGTGAACGACAGCGACCAGGCCACATAGACCAGGATCAGCGTGAGGTGCTTGTTCGGGCCGAGCAGCGGAAACACGACGTTCATGTTGTAGACGCCCTTGAACAGGGGCACCGCGGCAAGGTAGATCGGCAGGGTCAGCCCGGACAGGAACATCCAGTAGATCAGCCGGTTGCCCCGGAACTCGTAGCGGGCCAGCGCGTACGCCGCCATCGAGCCCAGCAGCATCGTCAGGGTCACGCTGAAGACGAGCACCAGCAGCGTGTTCAGGAAGAAGCTGTCGATGCCGGCCGTCCAGGCCCGGGCGAAGTTGTCCCACCGCAGCGACTTGGGGAACAGCGACAGCGGCTCGCGGATCACCTCGGAGTCGGTCTTGAGTGCGGACATCACCACCCAGAGCAGCGGGTAGATCACCATGATCGCCCAGACCGCGAGGAACAGGTGCGAGAAACCGTTGAATATCCGGCCGCTGACGCTCTTGGCGGCGGCTTCGGCCCGTCGGCTCGCTGCCGGACCAGCCGGCGGCACCGCGTCGGGTCGCCGCTGGCCGGAGGTGTGGGTCACCGTGCTCATCGTCCAGGCCTCCTCAGAACTCGATCCGCTCACGGCGGGTAATCCTCAGCTGGAGGGCGGCCAGCAGGATGGTGAAGATGGCCAGCGCCACGGCGATCGCGCAGGCGTAGCCGAACTGGCCCTTCTGGAACGCGTTGAACTGGATCACCGAGGCGAAGATCTCGCTGGCGTGGTTCGGGCCACCCTGGCTCGGCGTCATGACGAAGACCAGCGCATACATGTCCAGGGCGATGAAGCCCAGGTAGACCCAGGCGACCGAGATGGTGTCCCGGAGCAGCGGCAGGGTGACCCGGAAGAAGGTGGCGAACCTGCCCGCGCCGTCCAGGATCGCCGCCTCGTAGATGTCCTTCGGGATCGACTGCATGGCCGCGGAGAAGAGCACCATGTAGAAGCCGGCGCCGCTCCAGACCGCGATGAGCAGCAGCCACCAGAGCACCGCGGGGATGCCGAGGAACGGCTCCGGGTCGGCGGTGAACGCGATCGGGTTCTCCGCGTCGACCACACCGATCTTGATGAGCAGGCCGTTGATCAGGCCCTGGCTGTCGGTCCGGTAGATCTGCTGCCACATGACGGCGATGACCACCAGCGACAGCACCTGCGGGAAGAAGAAGATGACCTTGTAGATGGCGGAGCCGAACACCCCGCGGATGCCGCCCTGTCCTCGCGTCCGCCCACGTTGAGCAGGAACGCGAGGAACAGGGCCAGCGCGATGGTGAACAGCGGCACGGTGACCAGGAAGAAGACGTTGTGCCAGAACGCCTTTCGGATCAGCTCGTCGGAGAACAGCCGGACGTAGTTGTCCAGCCCGACAAAGCGCTGGGAATCCGAATACCCACCCCAGTCGGTCAGCGAGTACCCCGCCGCCTGCGCGAACGGCCAGACCACGTAGAACAGGTACAGCGCGACGGGCAGGGCCAGGAAGCCCGTGACGAAACGCGCGACTCCGTGCCGCATTGGACTCAACTCTCTCCGTGGGATCAGGCGGTGCGGGTCTGCTTCTTGACCGACGAGTCCTTGGCGACCTTGTCGGCGGCCGCCTGCATCTTGTCGACGAACTGCTGCGCGGTGAGCCGGCCGGCCATGAGCTCCTCGGAGAGGTTCTGGCTCTCCTTGTCCAGGTCGGCGTAGAAGTCCTGGAACTTGACCGAGATCAGCTCGCTGCCACCGTTCTTCATCAGCGTGTTGGCGCTGGAGAGCGCGGTGTCCTGCACGTTGTCGCCGGAGCCCTTGGTGGAGGCCAGCGACTTGGTCAGCTCGGCGAACTTCGCGGAGCCGGCCTTCGACAGCATCGCCCGCAGGAACTCCTTGGCGGCCTCCTTGTTCGGGGCCTTGCTCGGCACGACGAAGCCCTCGCCCGACGCGGCGAACACGTCCTTCGGCGCCTTGTCGTCGGCGTTGTGCCAGTAGTCCGACAGGGTCATCTCGAAGCCCGGCGGGATGGTCGCGGACATCTCGTTCTTCAGCCAGGTGCCGACCTGGATGAACGCCGCCTTGCCGTCGAGCCAGGCCTGCTGCGACTGAGTGTGGTCGAGCTTGCCCGGCAGCAGCAGCCGGTCCTTGACCAGCTTCTCCCACGGCTCCAGCGCCTTGAGCACGCCGTCGGCCTTCCAGGCGTTCTCCTTCAGGTTGTCGATGTCGACGACGACCTGCTTGCCGGCGGTCTTCCAGATGCTGGCCATGAGCGCCCAGCGCGGGTAGTAGCCGTGCACGGCGTCGTGCACGTACGGTGCCATGCCCTTGGCCTTGATCTTCGGCGCCAGGGCGAAGAACTCTTCCCAGGTGGTCGGCGCCTGCCAACCCTCCTTCTTGAACAGCGCCGCGTTGTACCAGTTGCCCCACACCGTGTACGCCACGTTGACGACGTAGAACTTGCCGTTCTGGGTGCCGTCGCCGACCGTGCCCGGCAGGAGCGAGTCCGCCACGGTGCCCTCGCTGTCCCAGGCGGGTGCGGTGAGCAGGTCGTCGAGCGGCTCGATGGCACCCTCGTTGATCAGCGTGCTGCGGTCCATCATGTCGGCGCCCGAGTTCATGACCAGGTCACTCGGCTGCGTCGCCATCTTCGGCTGCTCTTCGGTCTTGATCTTCTGGGTGGAAGACATGTTGACCGTGATGTTCGGGTGCTTGGCGTTGAAGATGACCTTGTCTTCCTTGGCCCACTGGTCGCCCAGGCCACCGTTGAAGACGACCACCTTGACGGCACTGCCGTCCTTCACGCCGAACGGGTTGTCCTTGCTCTTCGCCGTGCCGCCGGTGTCGGACTTGCTCGGCTCGCTGCCGGCGCAGGCGCTGAGCAGACCGGCGGCCGGGGTGACCAGAAGGCCCGCCGCGGCGGCCCGCCGCAGCAGGGTCCGGCGGTTGAGGTCGCCGGGGTTCTCGGGGGTAATCGACATCGTCGTCTCTCCTTGTGTGTCGGGTCAGGCGGTTCGCCGGAGACGCCCGGCGTACCGCGACTCGAGGGCGAGGTTGTGCTCGTCCCCACCGGGGACGTTGGCGGAGAGGTAGATAGGGGGTACCTCTCCGGCCTGGTGGAACCGTCGTACGACCTCCGCGGTCAACAGCTGCGCCAGCAGCGCGGTGGTGACCGAGGAGACCGCACAGACCGCGCCGCCGCCCTCGAGCGGCAGCAGTGCGTCGCCGTACGGCGCGCCGTTGTCCAGCACGACGTCGGCGAGATCGGCGAGCCGGTGGCCGGACGGGTGGCGCGGGGCCACCCGTGCGGTGTGGGCGACCGAGGTGACCGCGATCAGGGGGTGGCCGCCCGACTTGACCAGCATCGCCAGCTCGACGACCGAGCCGTTGATGCCGGACTGGGAGGCGACCACGAAGACGTCGGCCGGGTGCGGGTCGGCGAGGGCGTACAGCTGGTGGGCGACGGCCGGGTCGCGCTCCAGCTTCGGGTCGGCGAGCAGGTCGCGGGGCGCGTCGCCGTGCAGCACCAGGTCGTGCAGGGAAAGCCGGTTGGTGGGGACCAGCCCGCCGGCCCGGGCGACGAGCTCGGCGGCGAACGCCTCGGAGTGCCCGGCGCCGAAGGCCTGGAGCACCCCGCCGGCCCGCAGGCTGGCCACGATCAGGTCGGCGGCCTGTCCGATCGCCTCGGTCTGCGAGTCGACCACCCGGTCGAGCACCGGGCGGACCGCCTCGGCGTACCCCTGTGCGCTGATCATGAGGCGGCCTCCTCAGCGGCTGTCGGGAAACCTCGCGTCGGCTGCGGCGGGCCCAGCCGAGACCGGCCGCGTTGGAGATCGGTCCGGATACGACACCGGTATCCGGATCGATCTCCGCCTTGCCGGATCGCCGGCTGGACTCCGCCTCGCTCGCCCCGGGGTTTCCCGACAGCCTCTTGGCGGCCTTGTGCCCGTCGACGGCCTGGGCGGTACGCCGGAAGGCCGCGTGGGCGCGGTCGTGGGTGCGCTGCGCCACGGCGATGTAGAGCAGGTCGAGCACGACGAGCTGCGGGTGCCGGGCGGAGAGCGCGTCCGGCCGGAAGGTGGTGGCCTGGCTGGCGGTGACCAGCACGATGTCGGCCAGCTCGGCCAGCGGCGAGCGCGGGAAGCCGGTCAGCGCGACGGTGGTCGCGCCCCGGCTGCCGGCTTCGGCGAGCATCTCGATGGTCTCCCGGGTCTGCCCGGTGTGCGAGATGCCGAGCGCGACGTCGCCGACGCCGAGCAGTGCCGCGCTGGCCAGCCCCTCGTGCACGTCGCTCCACGCCCAGGCGGCCACGCCGATGCGGTGCAGGCTGAACTGCATCTCCTCGCCGACCAGTGCGCTGCCGCTGGCGCCGAAGATGTTCACCCGGGACGCCCCGGCGATGGCCACCGCGGCCCGTTCCACCTCGGCGAGGTCGAGCAGCGTGGCGGTGTCGTGCATGGCGCGGGTGTCGGCGGCCATGATCTGGTCGAGCACCCGCTCCAGGGGGTCGCTGGGCTGGATCTCGCGTCCGATGTCGACGGTCCACCCGGCCGACCGGGCCCGCCCGGTCTCGGAGGCGATGCCGAGCCGCAGGTCGGCGTAGCCGTCGAAGCCCATGGCGCGGCAGAACCGGGTGATGGTGGCCGGCGAGGTGCCGCTGCGCTCGGCCAGCTCGACGATGGTGGCCCGGGCGGCCGCCTCCGGGTCGCTGAGCACGTGCTCGGCGACCCGGCGCAACGCCCCCGTCAGCTCTCCGGCGCCGGCCCGGACTCTGGCCAGCACCCCGTCGGCGCCCCACCGGTCGACCGTGTCGGCGTCGACCACCGCGGTCCCCGCGGAAGTGTCCACCTCATGATCCACCATCGGAGCGCCTTTCGGAAAGGAGTGTTAACTGTTAGTGGTAAAATTTCTTACTGACGGCCCCTCCGTGTCAAGAGCGTGGGCGAAGTTTTCAAACTGTTACCTGGCGCACACCGGCGGCGCCGACCGCCGATCTTGCCTTGCGGGCCCGGGTCGGACCAGCATGAAGCCCACCCGCACCGCCGCACCGGGAGGCCCGTGAGCATGTCCGACACCGTCGTGGTCGGTCTCGACGTCGGAGGTACGTCCACCCGCGCGACCGCACTGACCCTGGCCGGCGAACGCCTGGGCACCGGCCGGGGCGGCGGCGGCAACCCGACCAGCCACGGCGCCGAACGCGCCGCCGCCGAACTGCTGGCCGCGCTGCGCGGCGCGCTCGCCGGGGTCGATCCGACCCGGGTACGCGCCG
>NZ_JAEVHN010000294.1:0-7386 GCF_016803375.1 Micromonospora sp. 4G55 | reverse complement strand
CGACGCGCTCTTCTCGCTGGCCGGCCTGCTCACCGGCCTGGTGCTGGGGCTGCTGCTGGCCTGGCCCAACGCCCTCGGACACCCGGCCGGGGGTCAGCCCCGGCCGGCGGGACCACCCGGGCCGGAGGCACCACCGGGACCGGACGGGCCGCGCCGGGCCAGCGCCGAGCGGCGGTAGCCGTACAGGGCGTAGACGACCGCGCCGATCACGAACCAGACCGCGAACCGCAGCCAGGTCACCGGGGCCAGGAAGGTGATCAGCCAGACCGAGAAGAGCGCCCCCACCGCCGGCACCACCGGCATGCCCGGCAGCCGGAACGTCCGCGGCGCGTCCGGCCGGCGGTAGCGCAGCACGATCACCGCGATGCAGACCACCACGAAGGCCAGCAGGATGCCGATGTTGGTCAGCTCCGCCGCCTGCCGGATCGGCAGGAAGCCGGCGATCAGCGCCGAGCCCACCCCGACGATCCAGGTGACCCGGATCGGCACCCGGCGCACCGGGTGCACCTTGGCGAACCAGGCCGGCAACAGCCCGTCCCGGCTCATCGAGAACCACACCCGGGTCACCCCGAGCATGAAGGTGAACATCACGGTGAGGATGCCGATGATCGCGCCGACCGCGATCACGCTGGCCAGGCCGGAGAGGCCCACCGAGGCGAACGCCGAGGAGAAGCCGCTCTCCGGGTCGATCTCCCGGTAGTTCTGCATGCCGGTGAGCACCAGCGTGGCCAGCACGTACAGCACCATCGAGATGGCCAGCGAGTAGATGATCGCCTTGGGCATGTGCCGGCGGGCGTCCCGGGACTCCTCGGCGGCGGTGCTCATCGCGTCGTAGCCGAAGACGGCGAAGAAGACCGTGGCCGCGCCGGTGAGCGCCCCGCTGATGCCGAACGGGAAGAACGGCGAGTAGTTCGCCGTCTTCACGTGGAAGAAGCCGACCACGATGACCAGCAGCACCACGGCGACCTTCAGCCCGACCACGAGCGTCTCGAAGCGGGCCGCCGTTTTGATGCCCAGGGTGAGCAGGAACGCGATGAACAGGCAGAGCACCACGGCGAACAGGTCGACCACGTGCCCGTCGCCGGTGCCCGGCGCGCCGAGCAGCCAGGCCGGCAGGTCGAGGCCCAGCTCGCCGAGGAGGAAGCTGAAGTAGCCGGAGATGCCGATCGCGACCACCGCCACGATCGCGGTGTACTCCAGCAGCAGGTCCCAGCCGATGAACCAGCCCACCGCCTCGCCGAGCACCGCGTAGCCGTAGGTGTAGGCCGAGCCGGCCTTCGGGATCATGCCGGCGAACTCGGCGTACGACAGCGCGGCCGCCGCGCTGGCCAGGCCGGCGACCAGGAACGACACCAGCACGGCCGGGCCGGCGGTCTCGCTGGCGACCGCCCCGGCCAGGGCGAAGATGCCGGCGCCGATGATGCCGCCGATGCCGATCGCGGTGAGCTGCCACAGCCCCAGCGAGCGGGACAGCTGCTCGACCTCGTCGGTGATCTCCTCGACCGGCTTGCGGCGGAAGATCCCGGTGCCGTTGCCTGCGGAGGTCATCGTCGTCCCCTTCACCCTCAGTGTCGAGTCCCGCCGGGGGACGTACGCCCCAACGACGCGACCCGGGCCCCGGTCACTCGACGACCGGGAGCACGACCTCGTTGCGGCGCAGGAACCAGGGCTTCCACGGTGGGTCGAAACGGGCGTACCGGATCGCGCCGGTGGGGCTCAGCCCCGCCGCGGTGACCGCCCGGCCCAGCGCGGTGGCTCGCTGTTCGAACGCCTTCTCGCTCCACCGGCCGGAGAACCGCATGGCGGCGGCGAGCTGTGCGGGGATCTCCCGGACGGTGATCCGGGGATCCTCCGGTTCGGGCGCGGTGGCGGCGGTGAGCGTGGCCGGCAGCACGAAGCGCACCACCCAGCAGCCGGGTCGCTCGCCCTCCTCCTGCACCATCGGCGCCGTCCGCGCGATCTGCTCCGAGCCGGCGGACTCCTGCACCACCGGGGCGGTCATGCCGACCTTCCGCCGGGACCGGTTCGCCCCGGCGATGTACGCGGCCAGCGGCCGGAACCCCGCGTTGCCCGCCTCGAGGAACGACCCGTCGACGCGCAGCTCGGCGACCAGGTGGGCGGGGTACCGGCGCAGCTCGAAACCGGGGTGCCTGGCCACCACCCGGTACGGCTGCTGCTCGGTCATGGGCCACGCTCCCGGCCGTCAGGGTTCCTCGACAGCCACGCTACCGTCCGTCACCGGTTTCCTCCGGGCGAAGCGGAAGCCGGACCAGCCGCCAGTACTGCCGCCGGTCGGAGTCGCGTACCACCACGCCGAGCCGGGCCAGTTCCCGGCGCAGGTCCCGCGCGTCGTCGCGGCGGTGCGCGTCGAGGCCCGCTGCCGGGCCCGCAGCAGCGCGTCCGCGCCGGCCGGCAGCCCCGGCAGCCCCTCCACCCACCGCCGGTACGCGTCCCGGTGCGGGTCGGCCTCCTGCCACGGCCAGCCCTGCGCGGTGAACGCGGCGCGCAGCCGGTCCCCGCTCAGGTCCGACTTCTCGCGGGCCAGTTCGGCGCCGTCGGAGTCGAGCAGCACCAGCGCCCGGCCGTCGACGAAGACGGTGCCGACCGAGGCCCGGGCGACGTCCCGGGCGTGGCCGTCGCGGTGCAGCCGCACCGCCGTCCGGTCGACCGTCACGGTGAGCCGTTCCCGCGTGCCGACGTACGCGACGAGCAGGCCGGCCAGCGCCGGCAGCGCCGTCCCGCCGGCCAGCGCCGGCCGCTCCGGCAGTCCCGCCAGCAGCTCGAACCAGCCCTGAAAGGGCACCCACGGCAGGTCGGCGAGCCAGCCGGACACCACGGTCAGCGCCGCGCCCAGCCCCGCGCCGAGCAACGGGAAGCCGGCCCACATCAGCACCAGCTCCCCGACGCCGCCGTCGACCACGCTGGCGTGTCCCTCGGCGCGCACGGTCACGCCACCTCGCGGCGCAGCGTGCGGACCAGACCGGCGGCGAGCGGTGCCACCATCCAGACCAGCAGGGACACCGTGAGCCGCCCCCACTGCCCGGCGGTCACCTCGGGGCCGAAGAGCGGCTCCATGGTCACCGAGGTGTCCAGCCAGCGGGCCGGTCCGCGCAGCGCCGCGATCATCATGGCGAGGATGCTCCACACGGTGGGCAGCAGCAGGTAGGTCACGATCGCCAGCGGGGTGTTCAGCAGCAGCAGGCCGAAGGCGGCGCCCATCAGCACGCTGGTGACCTGGAGCACGGCCGCGTGCCCCAGCAGGGACCAGTCGAAGGTCCAGCTGCCCGCCCCGCCGGTGGCCCGGGCGGCCAAGGTGCCGGCGGTGGCCACCGCCAGGCTGACCGCCACCGAGGCCAGCGCGGCGAGCACCACCGCGGCGAGCTTCGCGACCACCACCCGTTCCCGGCGCGGCACCAGCGCGAAGGTGGTCAGCGCGGTGCGCTGCGACCACTCGGCGGTGATCGACAGGATGCCCAGCACCGGCAGCAGCAGCCCGACCGGCAGCAGCGACGCGGTGAAGAACGCGGTGAAGGTCTGCGCGTCGTCGTCGAGGACGAAGAGCTGCACGGTGGCGATGGCGGCGGCGATCAGCCCGATGGTGACCAGCAGCCAGCGGCCGGCCCGGGTGTCGGCGAGCTTGCGCAGCTCCACCTCGGTCAGCCGGACCAGTGACGGTCCGGGCGGCGCCGGGCGGACGGTGCCGGCGGGTGCGGTGGTGGTGGCGGTCATTTCACGGCTTCCTTCGTCGACGTGCCGGCGGTGAGGGTGAGGAAGAGCTGTTCCAGGCCGCCGCTGCCGGCGGGCCGCAGCTCGGTCAGGACGAGACCGGCGTCCGCGGCGGCCTGCCCCACCGCCTCGGCCTCGGCCCGCACCAGGAGCCCGCCGTCGGTGTCGGCGTCGGCGGGCAGGCCGGCCCGATCCAGGGTCAGCCGCAGCGCCCGCGGGTCCCGGGCGCGGACCAGGGTGCCGGTGCCGGCGAGCAGGTCGTCCTTGCCGCCCTGCGCGACCACCCGGCCGCCGCCGATCACCACCAGGCGGTCGGCGACGGCCTCCACCTCGCGCAGCAGGTGCGAGGAGAGCAGCACCGTGCCGCCCCGGTCGGCGAAGTCGCGCAGCAGGCCGCGCATCCAGAAGATCCCCTCCGGGTCGAGGCCGTTGGCCGGCTCGTCCAGGATCAGCACCCGAGGGTCACCCAGCAGCGCCAGCGCCAGGCCGAGCCGCTGCCGCATCCCCAGCGAGTACGCCCCGACCCGCCGCTTCGCCGCCGCCGCGTTCAGCCCGACCAGGTCGAGCTTGGCGGCGACCTGCCGCCGGTCGACGCCCAGGGTCCGGGCGGCCAGGGCGAGCGCCTCCCGGCCGGTGCGCCCGGTGTGCTGGGCCGAGGCGTCGAGCAGCACGCCGATCTCCCGCCCCGGGTTGGGCAGCCGCCGGTAGGGGCGTCCGGCGACGGTGGCCCCGCCGGACGTCGGCGGGGTCAGCCCGCAGATCATCCGCATGGTGGTGGACTTGCCGGCGCCGTTCGGGCCGAGGAAGCCGGTGACCGTGCCCGGCTCGCAGCGGAACGACACGTCGTCCACGACGGCGTGCGGGCCGTACCGCTTGGTGAGGTGTTCGACCGTGATCATGCCGTCGAGCCTGTCGGGGCCACCCGGTGTCGCGCTGCGGCCGGCGGTCGAGAGCTTCGTACACCGGTGGCCAGGGCGGTCGTCGACTTTGGTAGCTGTCGCCGACGCCGGACGGCTACCTAACATTGGCGGGTGAGCAGTGCCGTCGTACCCGAATTCCCCTGGCTGTTGCCGGGGGCCCTGACCCGCGCGACCCCGGTGGCCCGCCGCACCACGCGGGACTGGCTGGTCGACGGGCTCGCCTCCCTGCTCGCGCTGTGCTGGGTGCTGCTGGCCTTCGGGGACTCGGTCGGGCCGACGCCGGAGTTCGCGCTCAACGCCGGGCCGTCCTGGCTGAACGAGGTCGACCTGGTGGTCGGCGTGCTCAGCACGGCGGCCCTCTGGCTGCGCCGGCGCTGGCCGGTCGCGCTGGCCGTGGTCAGCCTGCCGCTGGCGGTCTTCTCGGTCACCGCGGCGGTGGCGCTGCTGATCATCCTGTTCACCGTGGCGGTGCACCGGCCGTTCCCGGTGGCGGCCGCGCTGGTCGGCGCGCACCTGCTGGTCACGCCCGTCTACAACAGCCTCCGGCCCGATCCGGCCCTGCCGTTCTGGGCGGCGACGGTCTGGACGGCGTCGTTCCTCGGCGGGGTGCTGGCCTGGGGGATGTTCGTCCGGGCCCGCCGCCAGCTGGTGACCTCGTTGCGGGAGCGGGCGCACCGGGCCGAGACCGAGCAGCAGCTGCGCGTCGCCCAGGCGCGCCAGCTCGAACGCACCCGGATCGCCCGGGAGATGCACGACGTGCTGGCCCACCGGATCTCCCTGCTCAGCCTGCACGCCGGGGCCCTGGAGTTCCGGCCGGACGCGCCGCCCGAGGAGGTGGCCCGGGCGGCCGGGGTGATCCGCGCCAGCGCCCACGCCGCTCTGCAGGACCTGCGCGAGGTGATCGGAGTGCTGCGCGCGGAGGTGGGCGGGGCGGAGACGCCGGAACGCCCTCAGCCGACGCTCGCCGACGTGCCGGCGCTGATCGGCGAGTGCCGGGCGGCCGGCGTCCGGGTGAGCACCGAGGACCTGGTCGTCGAGCCGGCGACGGTGCCCGCCGCGGTCGGGCGCAGCGCGTACCGGATCGTGCAGGAGGGGCTGACCAACGCCCGCAAGCACGCCCCCGGCGCGGTGGTCCGGGTCCGGCTGGGCCGGCCGGCCGGGCGACGGGCTGACCGTGGAGATCCGCAACCCGTGGCCGGTGGGGGAGCCGCCCGAGCCGGCCATCCCGGGGGCCGGCACCGGCCTGGTGGGCATCGCCGAGCGGGTCACCCTGGCCGGTGGCCGGCTGGAACACGGGCGGGACCCGGCGGGCGACTTCCGGCTCGCCGCCTGGCTGCCGTGGCCGGCGTGACGGGGGAGGGCGCACCGATCCGGGTGCTGATCGTCGACGACGACGCGCTGGTCCGCGCCGGGCTGTCGATGATCCTCGGCGGGGTGCCCGACGTCCGGGTGGTCGGCGAGGCCACCGACGGCGCCGAGGTGCCGGCCGCGGTCGAGGCGTACGCGCCCGACGTGGTGCTGATGGACATCCGGATGCCCCGGGTGGACGGGCTGGCGGCGACCGAGGCGCTGCGGGCGCTGCCCCGGCCGCCGGAGGTGCTGGTGCTGACCACCTTCGACGCCGACGACCAGGTGCTGCGGGCGTTGCGCGCCGGGGCGGGCGGCTTCCTGCTCAAGGACACCCCACCCGCCGAGATCGTCCAGGCGGTGCGCCGGGTGGCGGCCGGAGAGGCGACCCTCTCCCCGACGGTGACCCGCAAGCTGATCTCCCACGTCACCGCCGGCGGGCCGGCCGGCCCGGATCCCCGCCGGGAGCGGGCGCTGCGGCTGCTCGACGGGCTGACCGGGCGGGAACGGGAGGTGGCCGTCGCGTTGGGCCGGGGCCGGACGAACGCGGAGATCTCCGCCGAGCTGTTCATGAGCGTGGCGACAGTCAAGGCGTACGTGTCGCGGCTGCTGACGAAGCTGGAGCTGAACAACCGGGTGCAGGTGGCGCTGCTGGTGCACGACGCGGGCCTGGCCTGACGACCTCTTCCTCGCCCTTCGGCACGCAGTCATTTTTGGTTGTATCACCGATGAGAGTATCGGCGGGATCGACACCCATCACCTGGGGCGGCTGCTCGCGCACCGGGCCCGGATGCCCGGGGCCGACGAACGCGTCGAGCCGGTCGTGGTGTCCCGGGGTGGGACGGCCGTGCAGGGCGTACGGGCCCTGTCGGCGGAGGACCTCCTCACCGCGTGGCGCGATTGAACTTTCGTCCGGTTCGGGCCGTACCACTGGCCGAGGATGCGCTGCGGCGATCAGCCGCAATCGCTGCCGAGCTGCGGGAGGCCTGCCGTGCGAGTTGGTGAGCAGTCGACGGATCCCATCGATCAGATCCTGGGCGAGGTGCCGGTGCCGGCGCCGCTGACACCGGAGGACGTCCGGCTCGCGGTCCGGGCGGTGGTGGTGCACGCCGCCGAGGAGTGGCCCAACGGGCCGCTGTGCCGCAACGACGGCGCGTCGTACCCGTGCCGCCTGCACCGCTGGGGCCGCCGCGTGCTGGAGACGCACGGGCTCAACGAGCGTCAGATCGACGCGCTGATCCGGCACGGCAACCCCTTCGTGCACGTGCCGTTCCCGTTCACCTTCAACGGTCCCGCCAGCGCCCGGGCCGACCGGCCGGCCCCGGTCCACCCAGGCCGTACCCCGACCGACCGGCCGGCCCCACGGCCATCCCGACGCGCGGCCAGACCGGCC
>NZ_JAEVHN010000293.1:0-7399 GCF_016803375.1 Micromonospora sp. 4G55 | reverse complement strand
GCCAGGCGCGGGCGGCGCAGCCGTCGTGGGACGGCGTAGTCGAGCAGCCGGGCGTGCCGGCGGACCGAGATCCGGCTGCGGGCGGTGCCCAGGTACGCCTCGGTGCCGGCGGCGTCCTGCCGGTAGGAGAGCCGGTCGGCGACGTGCGCCAGCGCCTCCACCACGGTGATCAGCGGGTCGGCCGGGTTGCGTTCCGCCCAGCCGGGCAGGGCCGCCACCCGGTCCAGCATCAGCCGCCGGAACCCCGCGTAGTCCTTGGCGAGGTAGTCGGCCGGCGCGCCGACCGGACGGGGCGCCGGCCCGGCCGGAGCCGCCGGGGCCGGATCCAGGTCGCTCGGGCAGTTCGCCTTGAAGGAGAACGTCGCCTCGGCCAGCACCGGGTCGAAGCCGGCCGGCACCCGGTCGTCCACCGCCGAGCGCACCAGCCGCAGCGTGTACGGGGAGAAGTCGCCGGCCCGGTCCACCCGGACGGTCAGCTCCGCGCCGGCGGCGGAGACGCTGACCACCCGTACGCCGGTGATCCGCACCCCGCCCTCGACGACCACGTTGCCGGCGGCCAGCGCGGCGCCGGTGGGCACCCCGTCGGGCTGGCCCGGCAGCGGGTGCAGGAACCCCACCCGCAGCAGCTTCTGGTCGGCCGCGTCCACCTCGACCCAGTCGATGCCGTTGAACCCGCTGCCCGGGCGGGCCACCTCGGCCCGGCGCTCGTCGTCGGTGCACCGCACGGTCATCTGCTCCCCCTCACGATGGCGACCTCGGCCGGCCGGCCGGTGGCGCGCAGCCGGTAGCCGACGTGCACCCGGACCGTCGCCTCCGCCAGGTCGACCCGGACGTCGTCGACCTCGATCAGCTCGCCGAGCCAGCGCTGCAACGCGCTGCGGGCCTGCAACTCGGCCGCGCCGACCACCGCCTCGTCGACCGGGGCGAAGAGCAGCTGGCCCAGGCCGGCGCCGAAGTCCGGCCGGTTCACCCGCTCACCGGGCGAGGTGAAGAGCACCGCCTCGACCAGGTCGGCGACGTGCCGCTGCGGGCTCGCCAGCCCGGAGCGGCCCCGGTTGTCGGGACGCCAGGGAAAGGCCGGGTAGGTCACGACGCCACCGCCCTGATCTGGAAGCCGGCCACCGTCGGTGGCCCCTGCGGGATGCCCTCGGCGCTCACGCCCAGCCCGACGCTGACGGCGAGCATCGCCGGCTGGCCGTTGACCAGCACCCGCGCCGCCGGGGTGGTCCACTGGATCCGGACGCAGGGCTGGGGTTTGGTGCCCGCGCCGACCGGCACCTGGAACGGGCAGCCGGTCACCGGGTACGCGTCGGCGGCGGTCACCACCGGCAGGCCGCCCACCAGCACCCGGGAGTTGCCGGTCTGCGGGGTGACCGGCCCGGCGTGCGGGCAGGAGAGCACGGCGCCGACGTGCAGCAGCGGGCCGGGCATCAGGTCACCGTCAGCGCGGTCTGGTTGACGGCCACGGTCGGCCCGACCAGGGTGATCGAGGCGCCCTTGCCGTTGGAGATGACGATCCCGGTGTCGTTGATCGAGATCATCGCACCGGTGAGCGTCTTGAGCAGGATCCCGCCCGCCGGCCCCGGGGCGTCGGAGACCATCACCGTGGCCTGCCCGGGGGTCTGCAGCACGATCGGCGGGGTGGGTGGCGGGGCGGCGGACACCAGGGCGGGGATCTCCGCCTTTGAGCCGTACCAGCAGCCGGTCCAGATCGGATGGTCGGAGTCGCCCTGCTCGAACTCCACCCAGACCCCGGTGCCGGGCAGCGGCACGGCGTACATGCCGGACTGGATGCCGGCCAGCGGGAAGCAGGGCATCGCCCAGGTGGACGGCGGCAGCGTGACGTCGGGGACGGTCACCTGGATCCGGCCCTGCTGCAACGGGTCGATGTGGTTGACCACCGTGCCGCGATACTTGCCGTAGTACCTGGTCATGTGTCGACCCTTCCCGAGATGGAGATCTGGGCGTTGCGGCTGAGGTTGAACCGCTGCTTGACCTCGCCGGCCTTGACCGTGGTGGTCACGCTCTTCACCACGTACTCGCCGTCGTAGGCGCGTCCGGCGCCGCGCACCCCGACCAGCCGGCGGCATTGCAGCAGGCGGCCGTAGCGCAGCACGTCCAGCGAGCCCGAGCCGGTGATCACGTTCGCCGACTGGGCGGCGCGGGCCAGGCCCCGGGCCAAGGTCTGCACCACGTCCATCCGGGCGGTGGCGTCGTCGGTGCGGCCCGGGTCCGCCCGGCCGATGTTCATCCGCCGGTACGACAGCGGGATCGGGATCTTGCGGCCCAGCGGCGGGTTCAGCGGACTGACGTCCGGCACCGGCAGCGGGATCGGCACCCGGACCTGCTCCGGGAACGCGGTGAGCAGGTAGACGGTCTTCTGCACCCCGTCGAACGAGAAGGACAGCGACTCCACGTTGGAGAAGGCGTCGGCGTTGACGGTCAGCGCCGGCTGCGCCTGCCCGGCCCGGACCTCCGGCCCCCAGTACGCGGTGTTCATCCCGGGCGTGGGGCCGGGCTCCACGTAGAAGGTGTAGCCGACCTCGTCGGCCAGCTGCGACACGTACGCGAAGGTGGTGCCGCGCACGGCCGGGACCCGTTGGATCGGGTTCGGGGCGAACACCAGCACGCTGGGCACCAGCATCGGCACCACCCCGTACGCGGCGAACGGCGCCAGCAGGGTGAGCACCCGCGCCTCGGCGGGCATCGGCATGGGCAGGCCCGACAGGTCGATCAGGTCCATCATCTGGCTGACGTCGACCCCGGTCAGGGTCAGCGTCGACGCGCCGGCCTCGTTGCTGCGGGCCACGTCGTGGCGGGTCACCACGCCGTCGGAGAGCACCTGCGGACGACCGTCCAGGTGCAGGACCAGCAGCATCCGGGTCGGCGGGTCGAGGCTGCCGTCGGCGAGCATCCGCTCCACCAGCGAACCCCGGCTGAGGGCGAACCGCAGCTGGAAGCCGGAACGCTGGCCGGCGTTCTGGGTCACCTGCGCCTCCTGCAACGCCTCGACGAGCTCGTACGGGGCGGGCCCGAAGGTCAACGGCCCGACCAGCAGTTGCAGCCGCACTCCTCTAGGCATCGCCGGCTCCGGGGAACCCCTCGGCAGCGCGACCCGGACCACCCGGCCCGGCTGCTCCAGCTCGGCCGGGTCGAACGCGCCGTTGGCGTCGCAGAGCTGCCAGAACGCGGTCGGGTCGCCGACCGTACGGGCGGCCAGCAGGTCGACCCGGTCGCCGTCGGCCACCTGCTCCCAGCCGGCGGTGGCGAGCCGCTCGGCGGGCGGTACGAACCGGCGGCGCAGGTGGACGACCTCCTGCCCGGTGTCCGGGTCCACGGTCACCGCGGTGCCCACCGTGGCGTACCGGCTCTCCGGCGCGATCGTGCCCGCCACCGGTACGCCGGCGGTGCTGCCGCCGGTCGCGGCGAGGCAGCGTGCTCGGCGACCCGGCCGCGGGCGGCGACCAGGGCCGGGTCGGTCTCGGGCGGCTGCGGCGCGGTCACGGCAGCCGGTCGATTCCGAGGTCGGTCAGCCGGCCGCCGCGCGCCCGGCCGGCGAGCTGTTCGAGTTGCTGGTGGGCGGCCATGGCGAGGCCACCGGCCCGGCCGGCGGTGCCGACGTCGTTGACCGTCAGCACCCGCAGGCCCAGCCGGATCTTCGCGCGGATGGGGTTCAGCATCGGGTCGAACGCCTCCTCGGTGATGGTCAGCTCGGTGATCCGTACCGGCCAGAGCCGGCGCCGCCCGAAGGCCAGCAGCACCAGCGGCGCCGGTGGCGGCACCACCTCCAGGGTTCCGGCGGCCAGCAGCGCGGCGGCGTCCTGCACGGCGGTCAGGCTGGGATAGGCCAGCGACTCCAGGGCGGCCAGCTGCGCGGTCAGGCCGAGCTCCACCGCGTCGGCGTTGGACCGCGGTTCGGCGAGCTGGTCGGCGGCGTCCAGCTCGGCCTCCAGGGTGAGCGTCTGCACCGGCGGTCCGGTGATCCGCAGCGCCTCGCCCTTCGCGCCGCCCTCGGCGCCGCCGGTCTTGAGCTGGAAGCCCCGGGTCAGCGCGTCCGGGTTGTACTGCAGGGTGATCACCCGCCGGGTCCGGCCGCTGTCCGGGTCGAGGACCACCAGGCCGGCGCGGAGCAGGCGGGGGCTGAGCGGACTGGTCACGGGGTGCCTCCCGGGGTGGTACGTCGCCAGCGGATCCGCTCGGCGACGGCGCGGGTGATCCGTCCGGTCAGCAGTTGCGGGCTGAGTCCGGTGAAGGTGAGCCGGGCGTCGGTGAGGTCGGTGATCCGGATCTGCCCGGTGGAGACGCCGACGGAGTCGAAGAGCAGGTTGATCCGGGCCACCGTCGCGCTCTCCACCGCGATCGGGCGCAGCGCCCCCGGACGGCCGGCGCCGCCCGCGCCGCGGCGCACGCCGCCGCCGACGGTGAGGTGGGTCAGCGCGCCGGGGGCGAGCACGATCTCGTTGCTGCCGCCGAGCGGGATGGTGATCTCCCGCGGGTTGTCCACGGAGAGGTCGACGTCGACCACGCGGATGGCCAGCGCGCCCGGCGGGTCGGTGTCCGGCTCGTCGTCCTGGAAGTCGGCGATGGTCTGCAACAGGTCGCGCCGGGTCTCTGGGGTGGGCCGGAGCAGCCGGTTGATCCGGGCCAGGTGCGACGATCTGGCCTGCTCGATCTCGCCGGTGGTCAGCCGCCAGCGGAGCACGTCGAGGTTGTTCTCGGGCGGGGCGCCCCCTCCGGGCCGAAGGTGGGCATCCGCACCCGGTAGATCAGCTCGTCGCCCTCGATGACGAACCGACCGGGCGTCCACCACGGCAACGCCCCGGTGAGCCGCCGGTAGTCGACCGCCCCGTTCTGGACGGAGAGCCGGACCTCGTAGTCGTCGACGTCGAAGTCGATCCGCCCGTTGAGGCTGTCGATCACCTCGCCGAGGTGGTACGTATCGAGGATCCGCAGCAGGGCGTCCCACTTGGCCTCCATGCCCGCCCGCCGCTCGGCGGCGGTGGTGCTGGTCGGCGGGGCGGCGGCGGGGCCACCGCCCAGCAGGGTGGCCAGGTTCAGGCTGAACGTGGCGTTGCGGATGTCCAGCGACGGCAGCTCCCCGGCGCCGGAGTTCAGGTCGTGGGTCAGATCGCCGAGCAGCCCCTGCTCGACGAAGACGTGCAGCCCGATGCCGGTGTCGTCGAACGTGAGCCCGCTGATCTCGCCGCCGCGCAGGGCTAGCCGACGGCCGCCGGGCGGCCCGCCGGGCGTCGTCGGGTCCTGTTCGTAGCCGATGGAGGTGAACCGCAGCCCGTACTCGGGGCGGCCGGCCGGGGCGCCGAGCAGCCGCAGCTCCCGCCGGGCGTCGGCGGTGACCTGCGCCCGGATCGCGGTGAGGGTGGGCTCGCGCAGGTTGAGCCGCAGCCCGCCCAGGTCGAGGAAGTCCAGGGTGAGCCCGGCGGCGCCGAAGTCGCCGCTGCCGTGCTGGAGGAACGTGCCGATGTCGAAGCCGACCCGGGGCGCGCTGATCGCGCCGATGTCCAGCCCACCGAGGATCCGCAGGCCGGCCGCGCTGCGGGTGGCCTCCACCAGGAAGCCCTCCTGGCCGGCGGCCGGGCGCAGCCGCAGCTCGCCGACGACCGCTTCCCGGTCGGGGTCGAGGCGGATGGTGACGCCGTCGTGCAGGTCGACCAGGAGGCCGCTGGCCCGGGTCTCCTGCACCACCACCTCGCGCAGCAGCAGCCGGCGGAACCGGCCGCCCGGGGTGCCGGCGGGATGCAGGTCGATCCGGGCCCGCGCGGTGATTCCGGTGAGCGAGACCGCCCCCTCGCCGGGGCGGATCCGCAGGCCGAGCGACTCGCCCTGCCAGTTCAGCGCGTCCAGGGCGAGGTTCGCCAGGCTCAGTCCCGGTGCGCCGTCCGGCCCGATCTCGATCCGGTCCGGACCGATGCTGATCAGCCCCGTGTCCAGGCCCTGGAGGCCGATGTGCTGCTCGTGCTCACCGGCGACCGGGCCGAGGCCGAGGTGGCCCTCACCGCCGATCACCCGGGCCTGCACCCGCCCACCGCGGCCGAAGGAGAGGGTGAGCTGCGCCGCCCAGAGCGCCGCGTCGACGTGCAGGGCCTCGCTGACCCGCCCGGCGATCTCCAGCCGGGTGGCGCCGGTGGTGAGCCGCCCGGCCACCAGGCCGGCCGCGCGGGACCAGCGCAACCCGCGCAGGTTCACGTTCATGATCTCCAGCGGCGGCAGGTCCGGCTCGCCGCCGGCACCGGGGAGGGCCGGCCGAGCCCGACGTCCAGCACGCCGCTGCGGTAGCGCAGATCCCGGCCGGTGATGCGGTCGATGTGCAGGCGTTCGATGAAGAGTTTGGCGTCGCCGGGCGGGCGGACCTGCCCGTCCGGGCCGGTCGGTGCGGGGGCGTTGTCCCAGCGGCCGGTGACGGTGAGACCGTCCACCACGGTCGGTCCGTGCGAGGTGATCCGGCCGTCGCCGGCCCGCCAGTCGATCGCCGAGAGTTCGATCCGGGACGGGCCGATGTCCTCGAACCGCAGGCCGCCGGCCTGCTCGGTGACGATCCGGCCGCCCAGCCCGGCCCGGCGGACGGTGACCGAGCCGTCGGGGGTGCGCAGGGTGGTGTCGGCGAGGGTGACCCCGCTGAGCGTGATCTGCTGGCTGTCCGTGGGGTCGCTGATGATCCGGCCGGTGGCCGGGTCGACCCGGTGCGCGCCGGCCCGGATCAGGTCCACCGTGACGGCGGCGGCGGCCGGGCCGACGGGCGCGCCGCTGACGGTGCCGGTGATGGTGGTCGGGCCGCCCTGCAGCGCCCGGGACAGCACACTGAACCGGAGCTGGTCGAGCTGGCCGATGCGCAGCCGGCCCGTGTAGGTCAGCTCCTCGCCGGTCAGGTCCAGCTCCAGGTCCTGCACCCGGACGCCGACCAGCGCGCCGCTCACGACCTCCACCGAGTAGCCGGGCGCCGGGTCGGTGACGTCCATGCCGATCCGGTCGGCGTCGATCCGGTCGATCACCATGGTGCGGATCAGCGCGCCCCGGACCTGCCGGCCGGTGGCGGCGGGCGCGGTGCGGACCAGCACGTCGAGGCTCATCCGGCCGATCCGGGTGCTGCCCCGGGAGTAGAGGCTGCGGGTGGCCGACCGCATGGTGACCTCGGTCAGCTCGGTGCGTTCCACGACCAGGTCGGGCAGGCGCAGGTCGTCGCCCTGCGGCACCACCCGGCCGTGGATCGCCTCGCCGGGGCTGCCGTCGGCGCGGGCGGGCGCGGTGAAGGCGATCCGCCCGGCCGTCGTACCCGGGCCGGACAGCCCGGTGACGGTGAGGTCGCCGACGCCGAAGCCCACGGCGGCCCGGCCGGTGGGCAGGCCGGCCTCGGTGGCCGGGCCGCTCAGCTCGGCGGGGAGCA
>NZ_JAEVHN010000292.1:0-7423 GCF_016803375.1 Micromonospora sp. 4G55 | reverse complement strand
CTTCAACGGCAAGGCCGACGTCAAACTCGCCGAAGGCTTCCAGGACAAGAACGACAAGAACGACAACAACGACCACGACAACGACCGCGACCGCGACCGCGACGGCGCCCACCTCACCCTGCGCGACACCGAGGTCAAGGGCAACACCGCCCTCAACGGCGGCGGCATCTTCAACAACAAGGGCACCGTCACCCTGACCAAGACCCACGTCACCAAGAACACCGCCACCGACGCCTCAAAGCAGCACCGAGTCGCCGGCGGCATCCTCAACAACGACGGCAAGGTCCGCCTCGACGACAAGTCGACCGTGACCAACAACGACCCCACCAACTGCGCCGGCACCGTCAAGGACTGCTTCAACTGACCGCCGGTCAGCGTCGGCTCAACAACGACGGCAAGGTCCGCCTCGACGACAAGTCGACCGTGACCAACAACGACCCCACCAACTGCGCCGGCACCGTCAAGGACTGCTTCAACTGACCGCCGGTCAGCGTCGGGATCCACACACAGGTCCGCCCCCTGCCACTTCGGTGGCAGGGGGCCGGACCGTCGCCGGATCAGCGCTGGACGAAGACCGCCACGCTGCGCGCCGGCACGGTGAACGTGCCGGCCGCCCGGTCGAACGAGGCCGTCCGGAGCACCGGGTCGGCCGAGTTCACCAGCACCGGGTGCAGCGCGACGTCCGCGCCCCGCAGGCCGGTCACCGTCTGCTTCGCCGTCTCGGGCGTGCCGTTGAAGACGACGGTCAGCGACTTCCACCTCCCGTCCAGCCCGCGGGCGTCCAGGGTCATGGTCAGCACGCCCGGCGTCTCGCTCTCGCCCGAGAGCGGGAAGGCGACGCGCCGCTGCACCTGGCCGGCGGTGGCCAGCCCGAACACCGGCGAGGACTCCCGGATCCGCAGCAGCTCGGCGTACCGGGCGTCGGCCAGGTTGATCGCGGCGCAGTCCGGCACCAGCTTCGGATCGGCCAGCAGCGGCTTCGCGTACGGCCACTTGTCCTTGTTGTCCTGCTCCGGCGGGAGGCCGACGCCGAACCCGTTGCCCTGCGCACAGTCCCACCGGATCTGGTTGAACCAGTCACCGGAGTTGTACGAGTTGCGGTCCAGCGACTTCGAGCGCAGCCGCTCGGAGCCGGCGGTGACGAAGCCCGCCCCCTGCCCGAAGGTGGTGGTCGCCAACGCCAGCACCTGCATCCGCGACCGGTCGGTCGCCGAGGTGCCCTGCGGCAGCTTGTACGCCAGCGCGTCGTACAGGATCTCGTTGTCGTGCGCGTCGACGTAGGTGACCGCCTCGCCCGGCGCGGCGGTGTAGCCGGCCGGCGAGCCGTTGTAGTCCACCTGGGCGCCGGTGACCTGCCGGCCCGACGAGTCGGTGAACCGGTAGCCCCGCAGGTTGCCGGCGAGCCCCACCTTGATCAGGTCCTGCTGGTGCAGCAGCCGCGCCTTCTGCTCGGCCGCCGTCCCGTTCACGGTGTCGCCGTTGGGGTCGGTGTAGAGACCGGAGGCGAAGCCCTGGATCCGCGGGTTGCCGTCGAAGGGACCGCCGCCGCGCACCGCGTCGCGGAGCCGGTCGTTGAAGGTGCCAATGCCGGTCCCGGCCATGTTGGCCTGAATGGCCTGCACGAACCGGGCGTCGTTGGCGACCTCGCCGAAGTTCCAGCCCTCGCCGTAGAGCAGAATCTTCTTGCCGTCCACGCCGTCGCGGGCCGGGGTGAGCTGGTCCAGCGCGGCCCGCACGGCCAGGATGTTCGCCTTCGGGTGGTGACCCATCAGGTCGAACCGGAAGCCGTCCACCTTGTACGCCCGGGCCCAGGTGACCAGGGAGTCCACCACCAGCTTGCCCATCATGGCGTGCTCAGGCGCGGTGTTGGCGCAGCAGGTCGAGTTGGCGACGCTGCCGTCCTCCAGTAGCCGGTGGTAGTAGCCCGGCACCACCTGGTCGAGCACCGACTTCGGGTCGGTGCCCGCGGCGGAGGTGTGGTTGTAGACCACGTCCAGCACCACGCGCAGCCCGGCGCCGTTGACCCCGGCGACCATCTGCCGGAACTCGGTGGTCCGCTTCGCCCCGGCCGGGTCGACGGCGTAGCCGCCCTCCGGCACGGTGTAGTGCAGCGGGTCGTACCCCCAGTTGTAGCCGTCGGACTCGGCGACCTTCGCCACGCAGGCCTGCTGCTGGTCGGAGTCCGGCGGCAGCTTCGCCAGGTCGCAGTCGGGCTGCTGCTGGGCGGCCCGCTTCTCGGGAATGGTCGCGAAGTCGAACGAGGGCAGCAGGTGCAGGTAGTTGACCCCGGCGTCGCCGAGCGCCTTCAGGTGCTTCATGCCGGCCGTGTTGGGGTCGGTGAAGGCGAGGTAGGTGCCCCGCTTCTCCGCCGCCACGGTGGCGTCGGCGATCGAGAAGTCCCGTACCGACAGCTCGGAGATTTGCGCCTTCGACGCCGGCACCGCCGGCGGCTTGCGCAGGTCGGCCCAGCCGGACGGGGCCAGCGACTCCTCGGACAGGTCGACGATCTGGCTGTGCGTCGAGTCCGGCGCGAGCGCCACCGAGTACGGGTCCGTCACCGCGGCGGTGACCACCTTCTGCGCCGCCGGCTGCCATGCCTCGACCTGGTAACGGTAGTACTTGCCGGCCCAGGCCTTCGTGCCGCGCACCGACCAGACGCCGGTGCGTTCGTTGCGACTCATCGCCACCGTCCTCGGCTCGGCCGTGGGCGAGTCGAAGAGCTGGAGCGACACCGTTCGGGCGGTGGGCGCCCAGACGGCGAGGGTGGGCACCCGACCGGCGAAGGTGGCGCCCAGCCTGGCGTCGGTGGCCCGGGCATAGACGTCGTCGAGCACGCCTGGAATCTGTACGCCGGTCGCGCCGAGCAGCACGCCCTCGGCGTCGCGCTCGGTCACCACCAGTTGCCCGCGCAGCGCCGCCGGGACCTTGGCCAGGTCGGCCCGGTCCAGCGTGAAGGTGCGGTAGGACCACAGGTGCGGGAAGGCCGCCCGCTGGGCCTCGGTGAGCCCGTTGCGCTGCGCCCGCAGCGGCAGCGAGGTGTACGTCCCGGCCAGCTCGCCGTCGGCGATGCTCAGCCCGCCGGCCGGGGCGGCCACCAGGGCGTACTGCTTGCCGTCGGTCGGACCGGTCAGCCAGGCGACGGTGGACCGGTCGATCCAGTGCGCCTTCTGCTTGGTGATGTCCAGGTCCGCGCGGACCGGAGGAGCTGGGCGGCAGCAGCCGGCCCTTCACCCCGGCGAGCAGCCAGACCTCACGCCCGGCGCTGGCGAAGTCCAGCCGCTGGTCGTCGGGCTGATCCTTGGTGTCACCGGAGTGGATGATGTAGTTCAGCCCGGTCGTGCCGGCGGCCAGCGGCACCCGGAAGACCGCGCCGAAGGCGTCGATCTTCTCCGGCTTGAGCGGGTTGGACCAGTCGGTCGGGTTGGCGGCGCCGTCCCAGAGGTGCAGCCCCCAGCCGGCGTAGTCGTTGTCGGCCTTGCGCCAGTGGATGACCGCGGTGCTCTCGTCGACCGCCGGGTCCGGCTCGCCGGTGGCGGCCTGCCGGGTCGGGTACAGCGTCGGGTCGCCCTGCTTGACCCAGACCTCGCCGGTCTGCGTCACGTCGATGGTGCGGTCGTTCGCGACGTCCTTGTTGCCGTTGGAGTCGACGACCAGGAAGCCGACCGACTTCGCGCCCTGCTTGAGCTTGACCCAGGCGAACCGGCCGTAGGAGTCCTCACCGGCGAACGGCTGCCCCTTGGGCCACTCGGTGGCGTACGCCGGGTCGATGTCACCCCAGGTGTAGAGCCCCCAGTCGTCGTACCCGCCGGCGGGCGCTGGTAGTGCACCACCGCCCAGTCCCGAGCGGCGCTCTGCGCCGGGGTGCCGACCACGCCGGTGGCGCGGGTGCCGGCGGTCCGCCCCTTGCCGTCACGGACGACGGCCTTGTACTCGACCTTGGTCCCGCCGGCCAGGCCGGTCAGGTCGTGGTGGACGGTGTACGGGGCGGTGTGCGCGCTGCCCAGCAGCGTCCACCTGCCGCCGGGCACCCGGGCGGCGAAGGTGACGGTGGCCAGCGGGTCGCCGGTGACCTGGGCGGTGACGGCGGCCCGGGTGGCGACCGGGTCGGCGCCGGGCGCGGTGAGGGTGATGCTCGGCGCGGCGGTGGCCTGCGGGATGGGCCGGCCGGCCTTGAGCACCACGGCCGCCATCGGCGGCACGGTCAGGTCGAGCTTGCCGTCCGCTCCGGCGGTGGCGGTGGCCGCGCCGCCGTAGACGCCGGTGAAGGCGGTGCCGGCGGACCAGGTGTCGACGGAGACGGACTGCGTGGTGGCGGCGTTGTTCACGGCCACCACGTACTCGGTGCGGTCGGCCGGGGCGATCCGGGAGAAGGCGAAGACGCCGGCGCCGTCGGCCGCGTACCGGGTGACCTGGATGCCGTCGCGCAGCGCCGGGTGGGCCTGGCGCAGCGTGCCCAGCTCGGCGATGGTGCGGTAGAGCGGGTGACCGGTGTCGTACTGGTCGTCGGCGTGGGTGCGGGTGGTGCCGATCAGGTCGTCGTCGAGGTAGTCCGCCACCTTGCTGGCGAACATGTCCTGCCGGGCGTCCTTGTCGCCGCCGGGGCCGGTGAAGCCCTGCTCGTCGCCGGAGTACACGACCGGCTGGCCCCGGGTGAGGAACATCAGCTGGTGGGCGAGCTGGTCGCGGCGCAGCTGGGTGGCGTCGTCGCCGCCGGAGGCGGCGACGAAGGAGCCGATCCGGCCCATGTCGTGGTTGCCGAGGAAGGTGGTCAGCCGGTTGGCGCCGGTGTCCCGGGCGGCGTACAGGTCGTCGCGGGCGTACACGTCGGCGAGGGCCTTGGCGGAGCCGTCGGCGGCGGTGTAGCCGCGGGCGGCCTCCTGGAAGGAGAAGTCCAGGGTGGCCGGCAGGCCACCGCGCCGTACGTAGGTCGAGGTGACCTCCTGGTCGGCGCTGTAGACCTCGCCGAACATGAAGAAGTCCTTCTTGCCGGCGGCGTCGGCGGCCCGCTTGATGCCCCGGCTGAACTGCGGCCAGAAGTCGAGGTTGACGTGCTTGACGGTGTCGAGCCGGAAGCCGTCGACGTCGGTGCTGGCGATCCAGTCGCCGTAGGCCTTGGTCAGCCCCTGCACCACCTCGGGACGTTCGGTCCACAGGTCATCCAGGCCGAAGAAGTCGCCGTACTCGCTGTTCTCGCCGGCGAAGGTCGAGTCACCGCGGTTGTGGTACATCGTCGGGTCGTTCAGCCAGGCCGGCACCTTCACCTTGGCGTCGGCGGGGGTGGCGAAGGTCGGCGTGTACGGGCCCGCGTCCGCGGTGACCGTCGGGAAGTCCCGGGTGCCGTCGGCGTAGTTGCGGTCCTCGAAGGCGCGCCCCTGCGCGTCGGTGTACGGCGAGGTCTTCTTGTCGACGTACGCGTACTTGTCCTCGCCGTACTTGATGACATCGGCGGTGTGGTTGACGATGACGTCAAGGTAGACCTTGATGCCGCGCTGGTGGGCGAGCTTGACCAGCTTCCGCATCTCCTCGTTGGTGCCGAAGTGCGGGTCGACCTGGGTGAAGTCGGTGATCCAGTAGCCGTGGTAGCCGGCCGAGACGTCCGCGCCGCTGCCCTGCACGGGGCGGTTCTTGAAGATCGGCGCGAGCCAGATGGCGGTCGTACCCAGGCCCTGGATGTAGTCCAGCTTGTCGATGACGCCCTTGAGGTCGCCACCGTGGTAGAAGCCCTTGTCCTTCGGGTCCAGCCCGGTGCGCAGGCGGTCGCCGGTGAGGCCGCCGGAGTCGTTGCGCTCGTCGCCGTTGGCGAACCGGTCCGGCAGTACGAAGTAGAACTGCTCGGCGCGTCCCGCGCCGGCGCCGGCCTTCAGCAGGGCGTCGGTCGAGGGCTCGGCGCCCCACTGGGCGGCGCCGGCCGCGGCCAGGGTGTCGACGGTGGGCGTCCGGTCGGTGGCGTCCGCGCCGAGCTGGTTGACGGCGACCGGGACGCCGACGAGGGCGAGGGTGAGGGTGAGGGTGGAGACCAAGGCGAGCAGTGCCTTGCGAGATATCGGCGGGGGTTTCATCGACGGCCTTCCTCTGGTCGCTGATTCGCCCGCACGCTAGCTCTTGCCGAAACATTCTGCAATACCTTGCAAACATGGTCGCAACAAAGCAGCCTTCTTGCGAAACGCGCGGTCGTTCCGCCGGCATGGAAAGGTCACCCCGCACTACCGGACAGCGGGTGGATCAGAGGCCGGCGCAGGCGGCGCCGTCGACGGTGCATTCGCTCGGGCGGGCGTAGTCGCCGGTGTGTTCGAGGTGGAACCGCAGCGCCACGGACGCGCCGCCGTCGAGGTCCACCCCGCTGGTGTACGTGAAGACGCCGTCGGACATCCGGGAGGTGCCCTGCGGCGCACCCTCCACCCAGGAGCTGGCCACGCGGCTGCCGGCCGGCAGCACCAGGCGCACCGTCCAGGGGCGGGGACCGGCGGCGGCGTTGGCGAGCAGCACCACGGCACAGACCGCGCCGGCCAGCCGGCCGGCCAGCACGGTCATCGCCGGCAGCGAGGCCCACAGGACGACGGTCAACAGCATCAGATACCGGCCTCGCCGGGCCTGGGCCCGGTGGTCGAGCCGGGCGAAGAACCGTGGATCGCTCTCCCGGAGCTGACGGGTGATCTGGTCGAATCTGCGCTGATCCTCTTTGCTGAGCATGGCGATGCCTTCCCCTCACGGCTTCAGCGGTCCGGCGGCTTACCCGCTGTTGCGGCGGCTCACGCCCTTCCGCTGCTGCCACTTTGCGCCGCCGACGAGGTGGCGGGACGCGGGTCAGGAACGGCTCAGCGCAGGCTTATCCCTTCCTTAAGTTTCGCTGTGCCCGTGAACGCGGCTAAAAGCGTCGCGTGGGCCGGAAACGTTACGTCCCGACCCTGGGGGACCGAGTCGCCCCTGCTCCGGACGTCGGCACCCGGCAGGGCGGAAACCGGACCGCCGGGGGGCCCGCTGAGCGGTGTCTTAAGTGCCCTCCGGAGCCGCTGGTGAGCGCCTTGAAGGCCCTCCACCCCATGGTTACCGTCCCGTAGCAACCCCCTCAGGCAACAGTCGCCGCACCCTCCGCCCCGCTCCGGTCGCAGCGTGTCGGCGCCTTGAAGAAATCGGGATTGGTGCATGGCCGACCAGAATGTGCCACCGCGCGGACCGTGGGAAGACCGCGGCTGGACCCCTGGACAACACCCCACCCCGGACGGATACCGCGACGTCCACCGCTCCACGCCGTACGCCGTGCAGTACCAGGGCCAGGTCGACCCCGGCCAGCCGCACGCCGGGTACGCCACCCAGCCGGCCCCCCGCGGCCCGCAGTGGGTCGGCCCGGAGGCTGGGCCGGCAGTCGTTCCACCAGCCGGCCGGCACCGGACTGCCCCAACTGGACGACGGTGACGAGCCCGGC
>NZ_JAEVHN010000291.1:0-7441 GCF_016803375.1 Micromonospora sp. 4G55 | reverse complement strand
GGCGCCCCGGGCCGCCGATGCCGGGCCCCGCTACACCCCGGTCGAGCTGGCGAAGCTGCTCCGGCTGCCGGCCCCGACCCGGGAGCAGGCGGCGATCATCGCCGCGCCGGTGGAACCGGCTCCTGGTGGTGGCGGCGCCCGGGGAGGCGCCGGGAACGGCGTGGGGTGGGTCAGGCGGTGAGGTACTTGGCGAGGTCGTCGAGGATCTTGTTGGCGGCACCGACGCCGATGCCGGTCATCCAGACCTCGTCGGAGACGACGTGCGCCTTGCCGGCCTTGACGGCCGAGAGGCCCTGCCAGAGCGAGCCGGCGGTGACCTTCGCCTGCTCGGCGGCGGCCTTCTCGCCGTACGCGGTCACGAAGATGACGTCACCGTCGACCTCGTTGATCCGCTCCGCGCTGACCAGGTCGAAGCGCTTGTCCTCCTTGCCCTCCAGGCGCTGCCGCTCGGGGCGTCCCAGCCCGGTGTCGCCGACGACGATCCCGGAGAACGAGTCCGGGCCGTACACCCGGATGTTGCCCGGGATGAAGCGCACGATGGAGACCTTGCGGGAGGCGGCGTCGCCCAGCTTCTCGCCGAACTCCTTGGCCCGCTTCTCGTACGCCGCGAGCAGGTCGCGGGCCTGCTGCTCCTTGCCGAGCGCTTTGCCGTCGAGGAGCAGGTTCTCCTTCCAGGTGATGCCGACCTTCTCGGTGAAGACGGTGGGCGCGATGGCGCTCAGCTCGTCGTAGAACTTCTCCTGCCGGAACTTGCTGCCCAGGATCAGGTCCGGCTTCAGGGCGGTGATCGCCTCGAGGTCGGGCTCGGTGAGAACCCCGACCTCCTTGATGCCGGCGAGCTTCTCCGCGCCGAAGTAGGTCGGCCAGCTCTTCGCCTCACCGGCGGTGGCGGCGCCGACCGGCGTGACGCCGAGCGAGAGCGCCGTGTCGATCTTGTCGGTGTCGAGGACCACCACGCGCTTGGGCTCGGCCGGGACCTTGGTGCTGCCCATGGCGTGGGTGATCTCCCGGGTCTCCCCGGCGGCGGTGCTGGCGACCGGGTCGCTCTCCCCGCAGGCGGTGAGGCCCACGCCGAGGGCGAGGGCCGCGGTGAGGGTGGCGGCAAGACGACGCATCAGAGTCCTTTCGAGGGGTACGGGCCGACGCGCGGGTCGTCCGCGCCATCGGCTGGAGGGCGGGCCGCCGGAGCGGTCGGGCCCACCGGGTCGAAGTCGACACGGCCGGCGGAAGCCGAGCCGGCAGCGGAGGCGAAGCCGGCAGCGGAAGCCGCACGGTCGGCGGGGGAAGCCGGGGCGGCCGTGGGGTCGGCGCCGGGCAGCGGGGCCAGCGACGGGCTGGTGAGGCCGGGCACCACCAGCGGGGCGCCGGTGACCGGGCAGGGCACCACCACGCAGTCGAGCCCGAAGACGTCCCGGACCAGCTCCGCGGTGAGGATCTCCCGGGGCGGCCCGGCGGCGACCACGGACCCGGCCCGCATCGCCACGAGGTGGTCGGCGTAGCGGGCGGCCTGGTTGAGGTCGTGCAGCACGGCGACCACGGTGCGGCCCCGCTCGGCGCGCAGCCGGTGCAGCAGGTCCAGCACCTCGACCTGGTGGGCCAGGTCGAGGAAGGTGGTCGGCTCGTCCAGCAGCAGCGCCTCGGTGTCCTGGGCGAGGGTCATCGCGATCCAGACCCGCTGGCGCTGGCCGCCGGAGAGGGTGTCCACCGGCCGGTCGGCCAGCCCGGCGACGTCGGCGAGCGCCATCGCCCGGTCCACCGCGACGGCGTCCTGCTCCGACCACTGCCGCCACCACCGCTGGTAGGGCTGCCGGCCCCGCCCGACCAAATCGGCCACGGTGACGCCCTCCGGCACCAGCGGGCTCTGCGGCAGCACACCCAGCCGGCGGGCCACCTCTCGGGTGGGCAGGTCACGGATGGCGGTGCCGTCCAGTAGCACGGCGCCCCGGCGGGGCGTGAGCAGCCGGGCCATGGTGCGCAGCAGGGTCGACTTGCCGCAGGCGTTCGGCCCGACGATGACGGTGAACGCGTCGGCGGGCAGCTCCAGGTCGAGCCCGTCCAGCACGGTCCGTTCGTCGTAACCGGCGACCAGGTCGCGGGTGGAGAGCATCGCGCCTCCTGTGCCAGGGGTGGACGTCACGACGACCGCCGACGGCCGCGGACCAGCAGGAACATCAGGTACGGCCCGCCGATCGCGGCGGTGAGCACGCCCGCCGGCAGTTGGGTGGGCGCGAACAGCCGCCGGCCGGCGAGGTCGGCCAGCACCAGCAGCAGCGCGCCGAGCAGCGCGGCGCACACCATCGGCGGCCGTTCCGCCCGGACCAGCCGGCGGGCCACCTGCGGGGCGACCAGGGCCACGAAGTCGACCGCGCCGACCTGGGCGGTGACGGTGGCCGCGACGACGACTCCGGTGGCGGCCAGGCCGATCCGGCGGGCCACCGGCCGGAGCCCGATCCCCCGGGCGGTGTCGTCGTCCAGGGCGGAACCGTTGAGCGCCCAGCCGGCCCAGGCCAGCACCGGCAGCAGCACGGCCAGGGTGAGCGCGATCCAGACGGTCTCGGTCCAGCCCTTGCCGGCGAGGGTGCCGATCAGCCAGATCTGCGCCCGCAGCCCGTCGATCGGGTCGGCGGAGAGCATGACCACCTCGGTCATCGCCCGCAGGGCGAACGCGACGGCGACGCCGGCCAGCACGAACCGCTGCGCGGCCAGTCCGTGTCGGGCGCCGAGCACGAGCAGCAGGACCGCGGCGCAGCCCGCCGACCAGGGCCGCCGGGGCGACCAGCACGGCCGCCGCGCCGGTGGTGATCGCGACGGTGGCGGCCAGGCCGGCGCCCTGGGTGATGCCGATGACGTCGGGGCTGGCCAGGGGATTGCGGGCGACGCTCTGGATCAGCGTGCCGGCGATCCCGAAGGCCGCGCCGGCCGTCGCGGCCAGCACCAGCCGGGCAGCCGCAGGTCGAGCACGACCAGGTCGTACGGGGTGCCGGCGCCGGAGAGGCGCGCGGAGCACGTCGGCCGGCGCGACGTACGGGGTGCCGAGGCTGAGGCGTGACGCAGCGCGGCGAGGGCGAGCAGCACGGTCGAGGCGAGCGCGACGAGCACCGCGCGGCGACGCACCTGGAGGCTGACCGGCCCGACCCGCACCAGCGACCGTCCGGGCAGCCCGGCCAGGCCGTCCGGCCGACCCCGTCCGGCGTCCCGCGCCGTGACCGGGGCGGCGGCGGTGAGGTCGGGGGCGCGTCACGGTGCCAGGCCTCAGTTCGCGACTGCGGGGCTCGCAGACCCGGCTCACTCCTCGCGCTCACGCGGTCACCACCTTGGCGCGGCGGACCAGGTACGCCAGCAGCGGCGCGCCGATCAACGCGGTGATGATCCCGGCCGGCACCTCACCGGGCGGGGCGATCAGCCGGCCGACGATGTCGGCGCCGAGCAGCAGGGTGGGGCCGAGCAGGGCGGAGACGCCCAGGGTCCAGCGGTGGTCGGCGCGACCAGGGCGCGGGCCAGGTGCGGCACGGCGAGCCCGATGAAGGCGATCGGCCCGGCCGAGGCGACCGCGGCGCCGGTGAGCAGCACGGCGGCTGCGCCGCCGCCGAGGCGTACCAGGCCGATCCGGTGGCCCAGGCCGCGGGCGACGTCGTCGCCCGAGGGCGAGCGCGTCGAGGCCCGGGCGACCACCGCGGCCAGGGCAGCCCGGCCAGGACGAACGGCAGCACCTGGGCGGCGACGCCGAGATCCCGCCCGGTCAGCCCGCCGACGACCCAGAACCGGTACTCCTCGAAGGTGCGCGCGTCGATGCTGAGCAGCGCGTACACCACGGAGGCGAGGCTGGCGTCGAGGGCCGCGCCGATCAGCGCGAGGGTGACCGGGCTGGCGCCCTCGCGGGTCCGGTTGGCGACGGCGAAGACCAGCAGGCCCGCGCCGAGCGCGCCCGCGATGCCGAACCAGACGTACCCGGCGAGGCTGCCGACGCCGAGGACGGCGATGGCCAGCACGACGCCGAAGGAGGCGCCGGCGCTGATGCCGAGAATCCGCGGCTCGGCGAGCGGGTTGCGGGTGAGCGCCTGGAAGAGCACCCCGGCGACCGCGAGGG
The DNA here is from genome assembly GCF_016803375.1 of Micromonospora sp. 4G55. NCBI lineage: Bacteria > Bacillati > Actinomycetota > Actinomycetes > Micromonosporales > Micromonosporaceae > Micromonospora > Micromonospora sp. 4G55. The sequence goes on along the minus strand of NZ_JAEVHN010000291.1, from coordinate 3,354 downwards.
CGAGGCCGACGACCAGGCCCAGGGCGGTACGCGGCATCCGCAGCTCGCGCACGATGGTGCTCGCCGTACCCCCGTCCGGGGCAACCAGCGCGTCCCAGACCTGGCCCACGCCCAGCGGCCGGCTGCCGAGCGCGAGGCTGGCCAGGACGGCCAGCAGCAGCGCCAGCGCGGCCGCGACGGCGACGGCGGTGCGGCGGCCCCGCTGTCCGCCGGTGCGGCGGGCGGCGCCGACCGGACGTGCGGCGAGGGTGGTCACGATGCTCCCGAGCTGGAACTAAGGTACGCCTTACCTTAGCCGAGACGTGAAGGGTGACCTAACCGAGCATCGTCGATCAGTCACCGACCCGGGCACACCGGAACCAACCGGGGAAAATCACCCCTACCCTGGGTCCATGCGATTCGACCAGCACACCCTCGTCCTCTTCAGCCGCCCGGCGGACGCGCCGGAGCTGCCCCGGGACGCGGCGGATCTGCTGCACGACACCCACCTGGCCCACCAGGCGGGGCTGGTGGAGCAGGGACTCGTGCTCGCCGCTGGGCCGTTCGTGGACCCGGACGACCCTGCCCTGCGCGGTCTCGCGGTGCTGCCGATCGGCCCGGACGAGGCCCGCGAGCTGTACGCCAACGACCCGGCGGTGCGCGCCGGCCAACTCGTGGTGCGGGTGGCGAGCTGGCTGGTGCCGGAGGGCAACGTGCGCTACGAGAGCGTCAGCGTGCCCCGCTCGATGCTGGAGGCCGCCGCCGGCGACTGACCCGCCGCCGCAGCGGCGAGCCGCCGCCGGGAAGCAGGCCGCCGCCGGGAGGCCGCCGCCGAAAGGGTCAGTCCTCGGAGGCCGGCCGGCTGCTCGGCACGGTGGGCATCGGCCACTGCCCGGTGCGCACCGCCATCGGCGCGTCGAGCTGGTGGTCGCCCCAGACGTACGTCTCGGGCAGCAGGTCGGCGACGGGCACCGGGCGCAGCGCGTCCATCGGCCCGACGATCACCTTGATCGACGGGAAGTAGTCCAGCAGCACCTGGCGGCACCGCCCGCAGGGCGGGATGACGCCCCGCCCCCGGTCGCCCACCGCGACGATGGCCTCCAGCTCACCGGCCCCCTGGGTGGCGGCGGCGCCGATCGCGACCACCTCGGCGCACGGGCCACCGGTGAAGTGGTAGACGTTGACGCCGGTGAAGACCCGGCCGTCGGCGGTCCGGGCCGCGGCGGCGACGGTGTGGTTGTCGCTGCGGCAGCGCAGCTTGGCGACCGCGGTCGCCGCCTGCACCAGCGCGCGGTCGGTGTCCAGCATCGTCATGTCGCCGCCCCCGGATCGGTGTCGCTCGGCGGAAACTCTAGCCTGGCCGGCCCGCCGCTCCGGGCAGCGACGCCGACGGGGGGGTGCGGCTGGCGACCGGAGGTAACCCGGGGGCGCTCCGGCGGCGGGCTGCCTATCCTTGGCGACGACATGCAGAATCCAGCCGTACCCGCCGAGGCCGTCACCGTCCGCGACCTGCACCGCCGCCTCTCCTCGCTGATGTTCCGCGACCAGCGCCGCCTGCAGCGGCGGCTGGACGGGGCACGCAAGCTGCGGGAGCCCGAGCGGCGCGACGGCGCGCTCGCCGAGATCGCCGCGGACGTGGCCCGCGCGGAGGCGCGGCTGGCGGAGCGGCGGGCCGCCGTGCCGGTGATCACCTATCCGGCGCAGTTGCCGGTCAGCGAGCGCCGGGACGACATCGCCGCCGCGATCCGCGACCACCAGGTGGTGATCGTGGCCGGCGAGACCGGCTCGGGCAAGACCACCCAGCTGCCCAAGATCTGCCTGGAGCTGGGTCGCGGGGTCACCGGGCTGATCGGGCACACGCAGCCCCGGCGGCTGGCCGCCCGGACGGTCGCCGACCGGATCGCCGAGGAACTCGGCACCGAGCTGGGCGACGTGGTCGGCTACAAGGTGCGCTTCAACGACCAGGTGAGCGACCGCAGCCTGGTCAAGCTGATGACCGACGGCATCCTGCTGGCCGAGTTGCAGACCGACCGGATGCTGCGCCAGTACGACACGTTGATCATCGACGAGGCGCACGAGCGCAGCCTCAACATCGACTTCATCCTCGGGTACCTCCGGCAGCTCCTCCCCCGCCGCCCCGACCTCAAGGTGGTCATCACCTCGGCGACCATCGAGACGGACCGGTTCGCCCGACACTTCGCCGACGCCGACGGCGAGCCGGCCCCGATCGTCGAGGTCTCCGGGCGGACGTACCCGGTCGAGGTGCGCTACCGGCCGCTGGTCGAGGTGAGCGAGGCCGAGGAGGACGAGGGCGACGACGAGGAGAACGTCCGCGACCAGATCCAGGCGATCGGCGACGCGGTCGAGGAGCTGGCCGCCGAGGGGCCCGGCGACATCCTGGTCTTCCTCTCCGGCGAGCGGGAGATCCGGGACACCGCCGACGCGCTGGGCAAACTGGTGGAGAAGAAACGGTCGCTGCTCGGCACCGAGATCCTCCCCCTGTACGCCCGGCTGTCGATCGCCGAGCAGCACCGGGTCTTCGCCCCGCACGCCGGGCGGCGGGTGGTGCTGGCGACCAACGTCGCCGAGACGTCGCTGACCGTCCCCGGCATCAAGTACGTGGTCGACCCGGGTACGGCTCGCATCTCCCGCTACTCCAGCCGGCTCAAGGTGCAGCGGCTGCCGATCGAGCCGGTCTCGCAGGCCTCGGCCAACCAGCGCAAGGGCCGCTGCGGGCGGACCTCGGACGGCATCTGCATCCGGCTCTACGACGAGCAGGACTTCGAGTCGCGGCCCGAGTTCACCGACCCGGAGATCCTGCGCACCAACCTCGCCTCGGTCATCCTCCAGATGACGTCGATCGGGCTCGGCGACATCGCGGCGTTCCCGTTCATCGACCCGCCGGACCGGCGCAACGTCACCGACGGCGTCAACCTGCTGCACGAGCTGGGCGCGCTCGACCCGACCGAGTCCGACCCGGCGAAGCGGCTCACCCCGCTGGGCCGGCGGCTGGCCCAGCTGCCGGTCGACCCGCGGCTGGCCCGGATGGTGCTGGAGGGCGAGCGCAACGGCTGCGCCACCGAGGTGGTGGTGATCGCCGCCGCGCTCTCCATCCAGGACCCGCGCGAGCGGCCGGCGGAGAAGCAGGCACAGGCCGACCAGGCGCACGCCCGGTTCGCCGACAAGGAGTCCGACTTCGTCGCGTTCCTCAACCTGTGGCGCTACCTGCGGGAGCAGCAGCGGACGCTGTCGTCGAGCGCGTTCCGCCGGATGTGCAAGGCGGAATACCTGAACTACCTGCGGGTCCGCGAGTGGCAGGACATCGTCAGCCAGTTGCGCCAGGTGCTGCGTACCCCGGATCAGGGCGGCGGCGGA
>NZ_JAEVHN010000290.1:0-7462 GCF_016803375.1 Micromonospora sp. 4G55 | reverse complement strand
GCGAGCCCATCCCAGGCCGAAAAACTTTCCACCACCGGTCATGCGACCGGAGGTCATATTCGGTATTAGCCCCCGTTTCCGAGGGTTATCCCAAAGCCTAGGGCAGGTTGCTCACGTGTTACTCACCCGTTCGCCGCTCGAGTACCCCGAAGGGCCTTTCCGCTCGACTTGCATGTGTTAAGCACGCCGCCAGCGTTCGTCCTGAGCCAGGATCAAAACTCTCCAACAAAAACTTTGTCGAAAAACTGTCCTGACAACAAAAGTGTTGCCAAAGGAATCCCAACCAGCCGAAACCTAAGCCTCGACCAGTCCGGGGTATAAATCATAATTGGCACTGGCTTTACAAGCACCCTGTTGAGTTCTCAAAGAACAACCACACACCATCCGAAAGCCCCACACCGTGGAACCCCCGTCCGGGGCAACCTCTCTAACTTACCGGGTCCGACTTTCGCTGTCAACCTCGTGTTTGAGGTAATCAACTTGGTGCGGCCCGATCCACGCTGACGCTCACCGTATCCGGTGGTCGTTTCTGGCGTGGGAAGTCGGCAAGACCGGCCGATCGCCGCTTCGCGGCCACCCGCCCGGCTCCCTGCCGGCTTTCGCACTCTACCCGGCCGGTTTCGCGATCGCAACCCCGTCTCCGGAGTGTCTCGCACCGCCCGCGCCTCAGTCTCGCTCGGCGTCTCCGCCACGAGCCTGGCGCCCGCTCTCGGCCGGTTTGTCCGGCCTCCCGCGTGCAGAGAGAAAGTTACGCGGACTGCCCCGGATAAGGCAAATCAATGATCGTCATTGGCGGGTCCCGCGTGCGGTCCGGTGCCGCGCCGGCGTACCCGATCGGATCGGCGCGCCGGTGGGCCGGCGGCGTGCCAGAGTGGCTGCCATGGATCCCGTGTCCCGATCCCCCGCGGTCACCCTCGCCGACGAGGCGCTGCTCGGACTCCTGGCGCCCTTCTGGCAGCTGGTGATCGCCGCGGTCGTGCTCGCCGTCGTCGTGCTCTCCACCGCCCGGCTGGCCCGGCGCGGCCGCTCCCGGATGACCACCGCGTTGCTCGTCACCGCCGCGGCGATCGTCGGCCTCACCCTGATCGGCGTGCTCGTCCAGGGATGACCGGCACTCAGAGCCGGCGGTTGGCGAGGCTGGGCAGCTCGGTACGGATGGTGTGCAGGCGGTCGAGGTCCAGGTCGACCACCGTCAGCCCGGGGCCGTCGGGCACCTGACCGAGCACCGTCCCCCACGGGTCGACCACCATGCTGCGCCCGAAGCAGGTGCGCTCCGGCTCGTGGTCACCGATCTGACCGGCGGCGGCCACGAAGCACTGGTTCTCGATGGCCCGCGCCCGCAGCAGCACCTCCCAGTGGTCCCGGCCGGTGTGCATCATGAACGCGGCCGGCACGACCAGGAGCTGCGCTCCCCCGTCGACGGCCAGCAGCCGGTAGAGCTCGGGGAAGCGCAGGTCGTAGCAGATCGACAGGCCGACCCGCAGACCCTCGACGTCGACCACCACCGGCTGGTCGCCCGGGGCGACCGTCGCCGATTCGAGGTACGACACCCGCCCCGGGATCTCCACGTCGTACAGGTGAATCTTCCGGTAGCTGGCGGCGAGCGCGCCGGAGCGGTCGAACACCAGCGAGGTGTTCCAGGTGTGCGCCGGATCCGGGCCGCCTCGTGGAACGAGCCCGCCACCACCCAGATGCCGAGCCGCTCGGCGACGCCGGCGAAGAAGGTGCCCACCGTGCCGTCCACCGGCTCCGGCTCCGGCATCCCCTTGCCCGGGCCGAGGTAGTCGACGTACTCCGGGAGGACCGCGAGATCCGCGCCGGCCGCGGCGGCCCTGACCAGCAGGGCCTCGGCGGCGGCCAGGTTGGCCGCCCGGTCGTCGCGGGCGTTGAGCTGGCAGACGGCGACGCGCATGCAGATCAGGGTACGGGCGGACGACGGCCGGGAACAGCGTCAGACGCTGGCGAGCACCAGGGCGCCGGCGGCGAACCCGAGGCCGGCCAGCTGCACCAGCCGGAGCCGTTCCCGGTCCACCGCGAGCGCGAGCAGCACGGTGCTGGCCGGGTAGAGCGCCGCGATCGCGGCGATCACGCTCAGGTGGCCACGGGCCGCGGCGGCCAGGTAGAGCGCGTTCGCCGCGCTGTCGAGCAGGCCGGCGGCGGCCGCCCAGCCGAGTACCCGCGGGCCGATCCGCAGGCGCACGCCGGTGCCGACCGCGAGCGCGACACCGAAGGCGATGGAGCTCAGCCGCAGCGCCAGCACCGGCCACATGCCGGCGGCCGGACCGGCCTGGCCGAGCAGGGCGAAGAAGACGCCGAAGAGCGCCCCGGCGGTGAGCGCCAGCCCGATCACACGGGTGGAGACCGCCCCGCGGGCGCCACCCTCGCCGAGGCTGACCAGGGCGATGGCGAGCACGGCCAGCCCCGCCCCGCAGAGCGCGAGGGTGCCCGGCCAGCGGGCGGTCAGCAGGCCGGCGATGATCGGCACCACCGCGGCGGTGATCGCCGTGACCGGCGCCACCACGGCCATCATCCCGGCGGCGAGGGCGCGGTAGAGCAGCATCACCCCGGCGGCGCCGGCGACGCCCGCACCGAGCCCCCACGCGAGGTCGACGGCGGTGGGGGTGCCGGGTACCACCAGCACCAGCAGGAGCAGCAGCGGCACGCTCAACACCTGGGAGACCACGGTGACGGCGACCGGGTCGGCGCGGCGGGACGCCTTGCCGCCGGAGAAGTCGGCCGTGCCGAACGCGACCGCGGACACCGCCGCGAGCATGATGGGGAACATCGGACGGTCCTACCAGACGACAGGCGGACCCGGCCAGTGTGATCCCGTACCGAACGACGGCACGGCCACCAGTGGTGGCCGTGCCGTCGTCGTCAGTGTGGTGCGCCGGTCAGGCGGACTTCTCCTCGCGCTCCCGGCGGGCCCGGCGGCCGGTGAACTCCCGCGGGACGATCGTCGGGTTGACGTTCTCCAGGACCACCTCGCGGGTGATCAGCACGCGGGCGGCGTCCGGGTTGCTCGGCACCTCGTACATCGTGGAGAGCAGGACCTCCTCGATGATGGCGCGCAGGCCACGGGCACCGGTGCCGCGCAGCATCGCCTGGTCGGCGATCGCCTCCAGCGCCGGCTCGTCGAACTCCAACTCGACCCCGTCCAGCTCGAAGAGCCGCTGGTACTGCTTGACCAGCGCGTTGCGCGGCTCGGTGAGGATCCGGACCAGGGCGCTGCGGTCCAGGCTGCGCACGTTGGTGATCACCGGCAGCCGGCCGACGAACTCGGGGATCAGCCCGAACTTGAGCATGTCCTCCGGCATCACCTGGCTGAAGATGTCGTCGGTCGACCGCTCGGAGACCGACCGGAGCCGGGCGCCGAAGCCGGTGCCGCCGTGGCCGGTGCGGGCCTCGATGATCTGGTCGAGCCCGGCGAAGGCGCCACCGCAGATGAACAGCACGTTGGTGGTGTCGATCTGGATGAACTCCTGGTGCGGGTGCTTGCGCCCGCCCTGCGGCGGCACGTTGGCCACCGTGCCTTCCAGCATCTTCAGCAGCGCCTGCTGCACGCCCTCGCCGGAGACGTCCCGGGTGATCGACGGGTTCTCCGACTTACGGGCGATCTTGTCGACCTCGTCGATGTAGATGATGCCGGTCTCGGCGCGCTTGATGTCGTAGTCCGCGGCCTGGATCAGCTTGAGGAGGATGTTCTCCACGTCCTCGCCGACGTACCCGGCCTCGGTCAGCGCGGTGGCGTCGGCGATGGCGAAGGGGACGTTCAGCATCCGGGCCAGCGTCTGCGCCAGGTGGGTCTTGCCGCAACCCGTCGGGCCGAGCAGCAGGATGTTGGACTTGGCCAGCTCGACGGTGTCGCTGCCGGAACCCGGCGCGCCGGCCGCCTCGGCCTGGATCCGCTTGTAGTGGTTGTAGACCGCGACGGCGAGCGCCTTCTTGGCCTGGTCCTGACCGACGACGTAGTTGTCGAGGAACTGGCAGATCTCCATCGGCTTGGGAAGCTCTTCCCACTTCACCTCGCCGGACTCGGCCAGCTCCTCCTCGATGATCTCGTTGCAGAGATCGATGCACTCGTCGCAGATGTAGACCCCTGGGCCCGCGATGAGTTTCTTGACCTGCTTCTGCGACTTGCCACAGAAGGAGCACTTCAGTAGGTCGCCGCCGTCACCGATCCGTGCCACCTACGTTCTCCCTGCACTCGTCGGCCGGAACGCCGGCCCTGACCTGCGGGCGCCGCGCGCCCGTCCGTCTCGATCCCTGCCGCCGGCCCGACCCGGCCCAGCGGTACGGAACCGACGTTACCCGCTGGCGGAGGTTTCTCCGACCCCCAAAACGGGTGTGTCAGAGGTCGGCCGGAAACGACGCTCCGACCGACCTCCGACCCGGTACTGCTCAGGTAGCGGCCTGGGCCGCCAGGAGACCCTTCTTGCGGCTGGTCAGGATCGTGTCGACCAGCCCGTACTCCTTGGCCTCCTCGGCCGTCATGATCTTGTCCCGGTCGATGTCCTTGCGGACCTGCTCGATCGGGCGGTTGCAGTGCCGGGAGAGCATGTCCTCCAGCTGGGTCCGCATCCGCAGGATCTCCCGGGCCTGGATCTCGATGTCCGAGCCCTGCCCGTAGCCGCCCTCGGTGGCCGGCTGGTGGATGATGATCCGCGAGTTCGGCAGCGCCATCCGCTTGCCCGGGGTGCCGGCCGACAGCAGGACCGCCGCCGCGCTGGCCGCCTGACCCAGGCAGACGGTGGAGATGTCCGGGCGGACGTACTGCATGGTGTCGTAGATCGCCGTCATCGCGGTGAACGAGCCACCCGGCGAGTTGATGTACATGATGATGTCGCGGTCCGGGTCGGTGCCCTCGAGCGTCAGCAGCTGCGCCATCACGTCGTTGGCGGACGCGTCGTCCACCTGGACGCCGAGGAAGATGATCCGGTCCTCGAAGAGCTTGTTGTACGGGTTGGACTCCTTGACCCCGTATGACGTGCGCTCGACGAACGACGGCAGCACGTAGCGGTTGTGCACGGCCGCGAACTGGGGCGGCAGGCTCAGATCGGTCATCGTCAGCTCCTCAGCTCAGGGTCCCGGCGCCATCCGGAACCTGAGCGGCCCCGATGATCACCTTGTCGATGAAGCCGTAGTCCATGGCCTCCTGGGCGGTGAACCAACGATCCCGGTCCGAGTCCGCCTCGATCTGCGCCTGGCTCTGGCCGGTGTGGTGCGCGACCCGCTCCTGGAACATCCGCTTGGTGTAGAGCATCTGCTCGGCCTGGATCGCGATGTCGGAGGCCGTGCCGCCGAGACCACCGGACGGCTGGTGCATCATGATCCGCGCGTGCGGGAGGGCGTACCGCTTGCCCTTCGTGCCGGCGCAGAGCAGCAGCTGGCCCATGGAGGCCGCCATACCCATCGCCACGGTCGACACGTCGTTGTCGATGAACTGCATGGTGTCGTAGATCGCCATGCCGGAGTAGACCGAGCCACCCGGCGAGTTGATCCAGAGGTTGATGTCGCGGTCCGGGTCCTCCGCCGCGAGCAGCAGCAGCTGCGCGCAGATGCGGTTGGCGACCTGGTCGGTCACCTCGCTGCCCAGGAAAATGATCCGCTCCTTGAGCAACCGGTTGTAGACCGAGTCGTCGAGGTTGCCAATGGAGTCGCCACCGCGGGCCTCGATCGCCCGGAGCGACTTCTTGGGGATGTGCATGTCGGTCATGGCAGCCCTTCGCTCTCCGTACCGTCCTCCCCGACACTAACCGCTCAGCCGGGTGATCGACTCCCGGTCGGGGCACTGTTCGCTCTCAGCGCAGTTGTGCCTCGACGTACCCGGAAAACGGTTTCGGCCGCCGTCCACCGCAACGGGCGGACGGCGGCCTACCGGGGAAGATCAGTGCTCGTGGTCGTGCTCGTGCGCCTGCTCGCTCTCGGCCCGCAGCGCCTCGAGGGTGACCTCGTTGCCGGCGGTGTCCTTGATCTTGATCTTCTCCATGACCGCGGCGAGGGCCTTGCCACGCCGCACGTCACCGAAGACGGCGGCGGCCGCGCCGGAGCGCACCAGCTGGTCGTAGTACTGCTGCGGCGCCATGCCGGCCCGCTGCGCGCGGTGGACGATCTCGTGGCCGAACTCGTCGTCGGAGACCTGGACGTCCTCGGCGTCGGCCAGCGTGTCCAGCAGGAGCTGGATCTTGACGCCCTCGGTCGCCGCCTCGTTCAGCTCGGCGTCGATCTGCTCCTCGGTCTTCTCCTCGGCGGCGAGGTACTCCTCCAGCGAGGCGCCGATCCGCTCCAGCTGGTCGATCATCGCCGCCTTGCGGCTCTCGACCTCCTCGCGGACGACACCCTCCGGCGCCGGCACCTCGGCGGCCGCGACGAGCTGCTCCAGGGCCTTGTCCCGGGCGGCGTAGATCTGCTCGACCCGCTTGCCCCGGGTGACCCGCTCGCGCAGGTCGTCACGGAGCTCGGCGATGGTGTCGAACTCGCTGGCCATCTGGGCGAAGTCGTCGTCGAGCTCCGGCAGCTCCTTCTCCTTGACCGTGCGGACGGTCACCGCCACCTCGGCGTCCCGGCCGGCGAAGTCGCCGCCCACGAGCTGGGTGGTGAAGGTGGTGCTCTCGCCGGCGGCGAGGCCGACCACGGCCTCGTCCAGCCCCGGCAGGAGCTGCTTGCTGCCGACCTCGTGCGAGATGTTGCTGGCCGACCCGCCCGGCACCTCCTCGCCGTCGACGGTGGCGTTCAGGTCGATCTGGACGTAGTCGCCCTCCTGGGCGGCCCGCTCGACCGTCTTGAGGGTGGCGAACCGCTCGCGCAGGCTCTTGACCTGCTCGTCGATCTCGCTGTCGTCGATCTGCAGCTCGTCCACGGTCACCTCGACGGTGGCCGGGTCCGGCAGGGTGATCTCCGGGCGGACGTCGACCTCGGCGGTGAAGTTGAGCGAGTCACCGTCGTTGAACTCGGTGATCTCGACCTCCGGGCGGCCGAGGGTCTTCAGGTCGTGCTCACGGACCGCCGCGAGGATGTTCTGCGGAATGGCCTCCTGCACCGCCTCGTTGAGGACGGTGCCCCGGCCCACCCGCTGGTCGATGACGGCGGTCGGCACCTTGCCCCGGCGGAAGCCGGGAACCTGCACCTGCGAACCGATCTCCCGGTACGCCTTCTTGAGGCTCGGCTCGAGCTCGACGAACGGCACCTCGATGGCGAGCCGCACGCGCGTCGGGCTCAGAGTCTCGACGGTGCTCTTCACAGGCGTACTCCTTGACGGATCTCAGTTTGAGTCTGGGCGTGTTTGCGCGCATCGAGTGTAGGCGAGCCGGGCTGCTGCTCCGGCAGCGCCCGGGTACCGCGCGACAAAAATCGGCGACGGCCCGGGCAACCCGGCCGGCGGACGACAGTCGGGGTGGCGGGATTTGAACCCACGGCCCCTCGCTCCCAAAGCGAGTGCGCTACCAAGCTGCGCCACACCCCG
>NZ_JAEVHN010000289.1:0-7478 GCF_016803375.1 Micromonospora sp. 4G55 | reverse complement strand
GGGGCGCAGCGCCGCGTGCCGCTGGCCGGGGCCGGCGCGTCGCGGGCGGCGAGGGTGTCCGCGACCGCTCCGGTGACGAATCCGTAGACGGACTTGTGCAGGACGTCGACGACGAGTTCGGCGCGTGGCCAGGTCTGCGGCGGCGCCCCCACGCCGGTGGCGTTCTCCAGAATCTGATCGTTGGTCAGCCGGACCACGGTGAACATCCCCGAGGCCCAGGCGCCCCGCAGACGGCCTGCGCATGATGCTGCGCACCACGCCGACGAGCGCGCCCTGGCCGTAGTGCATCGCGAGGTTCCGCCACCGCGGCTGACGCGTCGGTGCCTCCGGCAGGCCGGTGAGCCGCGCCAGTACGCGGGCCGGCACATGGGAGTCGGGCCGCCCGGTCACCCGCTGCTCCAACTTCTCCGCCGCGGTCATCACCGCCGCCCCCGCCAGCCCGGCGACCAGCCCTTGCCACACCGCGCGCTTCACCATGGCGAACCCCTACCCGCCGGCCGGGCCCCCACACCCGAGATCGGGTACGCGAGCCGGGCTCCTACGAGGTGTCGAGCAGCGTTGCGGTGCCCGCCGGCGGTCAGACCACCGTGAGCAGCAGTCTGCCCGGGAAGGAGGTCCGCAGGCGACGGTGCGCCTCCGCCGCCTGCCCCAGCGGGAACTTCTCGGCGACGTGCACCTCGAACGGTCCGGCCTCGATGAGCTCGTTGAGGCGCTGCAACTGCCGGGGCCCGGTCTCGCCGTCGTACGCCTTGATCGTCACGCCGGGCCGCTCGCCCGGTTCCGGCTGCACCCCGTGGGGGTACCCGAGCACACCGCCGTCGCGCAGCGCCTCGGTGAGCTTGTCCAGCGTCTTTCCACCGACCATCGCCAGCAGGCCGTCCACGCCGTCCGGCGCCACCTCGCGGATCCGCCCGAGCACCTGGGCGAGGTCACCGTGACCGTCGACGGCCAGATCGGCGCCGAGCCGGCTCACCAGCGCCACGCCCTCCGCCCCGGACGCCACGGCGACCACGTTGAGCCCCTGCCGCTTGGCCAACTGCACGGCCAGGTGACCCTGTCCCCCGCTCGCCCCGAAGATCAGCAACCATGCGCCGGCGGGCAGGTCCAGCACGTCCAGGCCCGTCAGGGCGGTCAGCGCGTCGGTGGGCATGGCGCCCGCGTGCTCCACCGGCAGGCCGGCCGGCAGCTTCGCGACGTACTCGGCCTTGGTCGCCGCGTACTCGGCGTAGAAGCCGCCCTTCGGCCGGGTGTAGCCGTACACGTAGATCACGTCGCCCACGGCGACGTTGGTGACCTGCCGTCCGACGGCGGCGACGCTGCCGGCGGCCTCGGCGCCGGGCACGATCGGGAAGCTGCTTCCCTCGGGCACCAGCGCGCCCTCCCGGGTCATGGCGTCCCACACCCCGACGCCGGCGCTCCACACCTTGATCAGAACTTCGTCGTCGGCGATCTGCGGCACCGGCAGGATCCGCGGAGTGATCACCTCCGGACCGCCGAACTCGTCGAAGGCCGCGGCCTGCATCTGCTCCGGCACGTCGCCGTCTGCCATCTGGAATCCTCTCCACCCCGGTGTCGTGCGGGCACCGCATCGTCGAAGGCAGCATGCCGGTGCACCCGTCGTCGGGGGTCCCCGCGCGAGCGCCGTTCACCCGGTCGGGCTACCGGCCGCGAGCCCACCGGGCCTGCCGTGGACCACCTCCGCGTCGCCGGCGCCCGGAACACCTCGGCCCGCACAAGGGTCCGGCGAACGATCGCGGCGCCCGCGCCGGTCAGGCGGCCGTCAACGGTCGCTGACGAGCGTGTCCGGGGCCCGCATCCGCCACGCGTCGGTCACCAGCTCCCGCAGGCGCTCGACATCGACCTCGGCCAGTCGCAGCATCACCAGCGGCCACCCCTCGTAGCCGGGTGTGGTGAAGAAGAGGTCGGGCTCGCCGAGGAGGAGAGCCTGCTTCTCGGCCTCGTCGCCGACGAAGAGCACCGCGATGTCGGTCCGGATCACCCGTGGCTTTCCCGGCCTGCGCTCGGGGTAGGACCAGACGAATCCCTTGTCGGCGACCCGGAAGTCGAAGCCCTCGCTGTCGATCTCCACCACGTGCGGCAGGGCCAGGGCTATCCGGCGGACATCATCGGCGTCAGCCATCGGGGTCCCTCCCGGGTCGGATCCTCACCGGGCCGAGGTTACGCCTGAGCACCGACATTGATCATGTCCGCCCGGGCCGCCGGCGTCTCGCCCATCGCGGAGGGGGAACCCCTCGGGTTTGCGACAATCACCGAGCACGAACACGGAACCCGGCGCAGTCCGCCACTCGACCAAGAAGAGGTACGTATGCCACTTGACCATGACGCGTGGCCGACGCTGGAGGAGTTGCTGCGCGAGGAGGGCGAGTTGGAGCTGCCGGCTCTGTCGGAGTCGGACGCGTACGAGTTGGGGATGCGGGCGGTCGCCGCCGCGAGAGAGCGGAACCTGCCGATCTCGGTGGGTGTGTGGCGGACCGGGCGCCAGTTGTTCCACTGCGGCCTGCCCGGTTCGACGTTGGACAACGACGGGTGGCTGCGTCGCAAGGGCCGAGTCGTGATGCGGTTCGAGCACTCGTCGCTGTACATGGCACGGCTGTGCCAGGACAAGCAGGTGACCCTGGCGGAGAGATTCGGACTGCCGGCCGCGAAGTACGCGGCCGCCGGGGGCGCGGTGCCCCTGCGCGTTCGCGGCACCGGCGTGGTGGGCTGGTTCGGCGTCTCCGGACTTCCGCAACTGGACGACCACCGCTTCGTCGTCGAGGTGCTTCGCGGGACCTCGCGATAGTCGTATACCGGGGCGGTGAGTGACCCGAGCCTCGGGGGCAAGGATCGGGGTTGACCGGCCGCCACCAGCGGCTCGTCAACCCCGCCGATCTTGTCGGGGGCGGTGGTTAGCGTGTGCTCACTGTCGCCGCGCCGGCCACGTCGGGCCGGTCGCTGACCCCTCGGAGGCCCCCATGTCGCAGGAGACGACCTACCTCGAACTGTCCGAAGTGGACGGTGCGCACAAGTTCTACGAGGTCGTCGTCGAGGACGCCACGCTGACCGTGCGCTACGGCCGGATCGGCGACCAGGGGCAGGTCAAGGCGAGTGCCTATCCGGACAACGCGCGGGCCCGGGCGGCCGCGGCGAAGAAGATCGGGGAGAAGGTCCGCAAGGGGTACGCCCCGGCGGTCCCCGGCGTCAGACAGAAGCGCAGCGTCTCCCGACGGCAGATCGTCAGCACCCGCTCCACCGCCCGCACCGCCCCGGTGCTGTGGCGCTACAACTCGGGTGCCCCCGCCTTCGGCATCTTCGTCGACGGGCAGCACTGCATGGTGGGCAACGAGCACGGGGTGATCACCACCCTCGGCCACGACGCCCAGGTGCGCAGCCAGGTCCGCCTCCCCGACGGGGTGAAGTGCATCGTCGCCGACGACGCCTGGATCTACGCCGGCTGCGACGACGGCAACGTCTACGACCTCTCCGGCAAGGTGCCCCGGGTGGCGTACGCGATCGCCCCGGAGATCGACATCTACTGGCTGGACATCCACGACGGCGTCCTGGGCGTCTCGGACGCCGACGGTGGGATCGCCGCCATCGACCACGAGGACGAGTTCCTCTGGCGCCGGCCCGGGCGGGGCCGCTCCGCCTGGATGGTGCGCTGCGACACCGACGCGCTCTACCACGGCCATTCCCAGGGGGTGACCGGCTACGACTGGCGTACCGGCCGCGAGCTCTGGCACACCGGCACCGGCTCGGTGCTCTTCGGGTGGCAGGAGCGCGGCAGCGTGTTCGCCGGGACGAGCACCCGCGAGGTGGTGCGGCTGGCCAAGGACGGTCGGGTCGAACGCCGGTACCGGTGCGACGCCCCGGTCTTCTCCTGCGCGACCGCGGAGGGCGGCCGGTACGTCTTCGCCGGCGACAGCCAGTCCTCGATCTACTGCTTCGACGCGGCGGGCACCCGACTGTGGAAGCTCGGCACCGGCTGCGGCTCGGCGTACTCCATGCAGTACCACGACGATCGGCTCTATGTCGTCACCACCGGCGGTCACCTGGCCTGCATCGACGCCAGCGAGCCGGCGATCCGGGCGGCCCAGGTCGGCGACGTGCCACAGGTGCTGGACGTCAAGGCGCCCCGCCAGGCACCACGGACGGTGGAGCCGACGGTGGTCGAGGTGACCAGCGACGCCGGCGCGGGCGTCGTCGTGCAGTGCCTGGACGATCGGGGGCGGCTGCGGGTCCAGGTGGTTTCCGACGGCTACCGGCGCGACTGGTCGGTGCAGTTCCCCAAGGGCATCCGTGAGCCGGGCGCCCGCTACCTGGTGACCGAGGTCCGCGAGTCCGGCCGAGGCGGGTTCTACCGGGCGTACGGCGACATCCGCCGGCTGCGCTGAGCAGGGCGCGTCGTTTACGGGAATCCACAGAACCGCAGGTGGTGGGTAAACCGGTCAGGTGCGGGCGGGTGACCACCCGTCGGCGACGAGGAGGGCGGCGTCGACGCCCTCGCCGTCGAAGAGCACCCCGTCCCGGTCCCCCGCGACGACCCGGTCGACGTACACCCCACGCCCCTGGCCGGAGCCGTCGGTGCTGCTGCTCCACCGCAGGTGGGTCGCCTGGTCGGGCAGCGCCACCGAGACCTGCCACCAGGCCCGGCCGCCGTAGCCGGTGACCGTGCCGTCGCTGGTCCAGCGGCGGTCCCCGTGCCGCAGCAGCATCCGCGCCGGAGCCCACGTCCGCCCTCCGTCGGTGGAGACCTCGAACCGCGTGCTGTCGTAGCGGGGCTCGGTGTCGTACCAGAGTAGGAAGCTCGCGGCGCCGCCGCCTTGCGCGGCCCGGCGCAGCGGGGCGGTGAGGGTGACCGTCGCGAGGTCGCGCGGGTCGGCCCGCCAGGCCTCCCGCGACCGGGGTCGCACCGGCATCGCCTCGGCGAGGTCGCGCGCGACCGCGCGCCGGGCGACGTTGTTGCTGCCCCAGCCGCGGTCGGGGTGCACCCGGTTGCTCAGCAGGATGACGAACGAGTGGGAGAGCGGGTCGATGACGATGGACGTGCCGGTGAAGCCGGTGTGCCCGAACGCGACCGGGGAGGAGAGTCCCATCATGTACCAGTGCTTGTTGAGCTCGAAGCCGAGCCCGCGATCGCTCTCCGGGTAGGCCGCCTCCAGCGGCGCGTTGTAGTTGACGAGCATCGCGCGCACCGTGTCCGCCCGGAGGATGCGTCGCCCGCGGTACTCGCCCCCGTTGAGCAGTGACTGGCAGAGGAGGGACAGGTCGGCCGCGGTGGAGAAGATCCCGGCGTGCCCGGCCACGCCCCCGAGCGACCAGGCGTTCTCGTCGTGCACCTCGCCCCAGACCATGCCGCGCCCGGCGTACGGCTGGTACTCGGTGGCGGCGATCCGGGACCGCAGCTCCGGCCCCGGGTTGTAGCCGGTGTCGGTCATGCCCAGTGGCGCGGTGACACCGTCGCGGACCAGATCGGCCAACGGCCGCCCGGTGACCCGTTCCACGAGTACGCCCAGTGCGATCAGGCCGAGATCGGAGTAGACGTAGCGCGTGCCGGGCGGGGCCGCCAGCGGCGTGGCCAGCGCGGCGGCGAACCGCTCGGCCGGCGTCGGGTATCTGCTCCACAGTGGCGTGAAGGCGGGCAGACCCGAGGTGTGGGTCAGCAGCATCCGTACGGTGACCGCCTCCTTGCCGCCGGCCGCGAACTCCGGGACGTAGCGGGCGACCGGGGCGTCCAGGTCCACCCGCCCCCGCTCGACCTGCTGCATGGTGACGATCGTGGTGAACAGCTTCGACACCGACGCCAGGTCGAAGACGGTGTCGGGCCGCATCGGGATCTGCTGGTCGGCGGGAAGCTCCACCCCGACCAGCCCGGGCGGCGGTCCGACGGCGGCGTACCGCACCGCCGTGCCCACGGCGGCGTGCTGCACCACCACACCGTCCTTGGCCGCCAGGACGACCGCGCCCGCATACGCCGGGTAGCCGGGGTGGTCCGGCGTCGGCTGGAGATAGGCCGCCAGGTCTGCGGGGAGGCGGTCCACGGGCGCGGGAAGCAGACCGACCTCGCGGGCGCTGCCGGGCCGCAGCGTGTCGTGCCGGAAGTCGATGTCGGCGGGGGTGACAACCGGCGGCCCGGACTCGTCACGCAGCGGCGCGCCGGCCGCCCCGGTGGCCGGCGCGGTCGTACCCAGGATGGCCACGGCCAGGCCGAGCGCGAGCCGGCGGAGCGCGGGCGGACGGTGCAGCGGGCGGGACGAAGTGGTCATGGCCGCACTCCTCAGTAGAGCAGGTAAGGCTGGCGCTGGCGGTCGAACGCGGCCAGCTCGTCGGCCCAGGCGCCGACGACGTCGTCCACGTCGGCTCCGGCGTCGATCTGGGTACGCAGGCGGGGCGACCCGGTGAGCTTGTCGATCCAGTACGGGCGGACGGCGTCCCAGGAGTCGCGCCGCCAGGCGAACGCGGGGTACTTGTGCGCCTCCACCAGCATCGCCACCGCGGTACGGATCGGGTCGTACACCGCCCGGTCGACGACCTTGACCTCGACGCCGGCGCAGAGCTTGTTCAACAGCGCCGGCTTCTGCCCGGCCGAGGTCGGTGCGAAGTACGCCTCGCGGAACTCGACTCCGGGCAGGTCGCGGGCGTTGAGGCGGTCACTCCAGTGGTGGTCGAAGTCGGTCGCCAGCCCGCCGATCAGCTCGAACGGACGGCAGGTGCCGCGGCCTTCGGTGATCGACGCGACGCCCTCGAAGAGGCCGGTACCCGGGTAGACCAGCGCGGTGTCCGGGGTGGGCATGTTCGGACTGGGCATCACCCAGGGCACGTCGGTGTCGGCGGCGAGGCGGTCCCGCTTCCAGTGCTCGCACCGCACCACGTGCAGGTCCACCGGTCGCCCGGCTTCGACGGGCAGGAACGTGCCGTTGAAGAACCGGGCCAGCTCCCCGACGGTCATCCCGTGCTGCTGGACGATCTCCTTGAGGCCGACCCCCGAGGTGTACGGCGCGGTCATCATCGGCCCGTAGGCCCGCCCGCCGATCGGGTTCGGACGGTCCAGCACGACGTAGCGTTTGCCGACCCGGGCCGCGGCGACCATCGAGGTGTACATGGTCCAGATGTAGGTGTAGAAGCGGACGCCGACGTCCTGGATGTCGAAGACGATCGTGTCCACGCCCGCCTCGGTGAACATGCTCTCCCACCGGGCCAGCGAGGCGCCGTACGCGTCGTAGACGGGGATGCCGGTGCGCGCGTCGACGCCGGTGCCCTCGCTGCCTCCGGCCTGGGCCGAGCCACGGAAGCCGTGCTCGGGGCCGAACGCCGCGGCCAGCCGGACTTGGCCCGAGCCGTGCATCAGGTCGACGAGGTGGCGGTAGGCCCCGTCGACGCCGGTCGGGTTCGAGACGACGCCGACCCGTTGGCCGGCGAGCACGGCGAAGTCGGAGGCCACCAGTTGGTCCAGGCCGTGCGGACCCGGCGGACACCGG